>JBKCVJ010000022.1:0-13526 GCA_046317915.1 Sphingobacteriales bacterium | reverse complement strand
GATCTTGTTGCGCGTGGCATTCTCGATCCGGTTCTGCAGGAATTTATCGATCCGCAAGGGTTCCTGGCCCTTGTCTACCTTGATCGACAGTCGCTCATACATTTCTTCCTGGCCGTCTTCCAGCTCTAGGTTTTCATCCATCGTACAAAGGTAACTAGGTTATTTGTTATGGGGTTATTGAATAACGGATAACCCAATAACCTAATTACCTTTGTACGATGGAAGTCATCGTCCAAGACCTTGGAAACATGCGGTATAAAGAAGCCTGGGAATTGCAGGAATCGCTCCTACAGCAAGGTCTTAAGATCAAGGGTGAGGCGAGAGGGCGAGGCATTACAGACCCCTTCCAACTTCCAACCTCCAGCTATCTCCTGTTTGTGGAACATCCGCCGGTGTATACATTGGGCAAGAGCGGGAGTATGGAGAATGTACTGATCAGTGAAGAAGATCGGGCGAGTAAGGGCATCGAGTTCTATCCCACCAATCGCGGGGGCGACATCACCTTTCACGGTCCGGGCCAGATCGTGGGTTATCCGATTCTGGATCTGGAGAAATGGTATACCGATATTGGCAAGTATTTGCGAAACCTTGAAGAGGTGATCATCCGCGTGATGGAGTTTTACGGATTAAAGGGCGATAGGAGCAAGGGCGAGACGGGGGTATGGCTGGATCCGGATGTGAAAGGCCGTGAACGAAAGATCTGTGCGATGGGCGTACGGTGCAGCCGTTGGATCACCATGCATGGTTTTGCGTTTAATGTGAGCACTGACCTCAATTATTTCAATCATATTATTCCCTGCGGCATACAAGATAAACAGGTCACCAGTCTCGAGAACGAGCTTGGATATAAATTAGAGGCAGATCAAGTTAAGAAGTTGATTATTATAAATTTCAGTGAAGTTTTTCAGTGTGAAATGGTTTTTTAAAGTAGGGCTGGTGAAGAGTTAAAGCCTTCGTACCTATCCCTTTATCTTCTCCCTTCAGCGAATCAGTCTTTCGGAATAAACACCCTCAGGTTGCTGCGGTATTTCTCATTTTCATAGATTTCGCACTTATACCAGCCTGATGAATGGAAATTGGTTTTATCCAATGTGATGTGGCTGTCTTTGATCTTCGCGAGGGTAAGCGCAGGCTGGCCGCTTGATTCCGTTACAAATTTTACGGTGTAAAGGCTTTTCTTGTCTTCCGGGGTTATGACAATGACTTGGCCGATGGAGTTCACAAAAATGTAGACTGGCGGGGGTTTCATCTCGCGAACAGGTGCCTGTGCAACCTTGCCAGTGTTGGCTTCTGGTGATTTTGTATTGGAGAACTTCACCTTCTGGCTACTGTTCTTCTCTGGTTTAAAGTTGGCATTGCGAGGATCATACACGTCGCCTCCGGAAGCTTTTTGCGGTTGAATCGGTTTTGTTGGGGCAGGGTCTACGGGTGGCGGTGCGGCAGTTTTTGGGGCAGTGGTTTTTTCTGCCGCTGGTGGAGTTTTGGCTTTTGGCTTTGCTGTATCGGGTGTCGGTTTTAACGGATCCGTGAAAAAATACTTACCCCCTTCACGTTGCACGTATAGTCGATAGAACTGCTTGAGATCCGGCGCTTTACTATCCAGGAAGCCATTGGTGACAGCCGCGGGATCCGCTACGCTCAGGATGGTTTTGAAATTTTTGAGGGAGTCGGCGGAACGCTGGATATTGATCAGCACCACATCGGCATATGGATTTACCCAGCTGACAATCACTTTTCCCTGCTTGTGTTTCACTGAAATTTTCGGCAAAGTATCTTGTGCAAACGTGTTGACCCACAATGCATTAAGCAGGACTATATAAAATAAAGGTTTCAGCATTTGCGGATAGCGCATAAACAGCGATGGTTAACGCCGGGATAACAAATATAACTGCTATGCCCGGTTAAAAACCCAGTAAGCCAGATTTTAAAGAATTATTGCCTTGCAGTCCGCCGCTATGGATAGCCAGGATTCGGCTCCCTTTGGGAAGTACTTTTTTGTGCAACAGGTCCTCGATGGCGAACATCAGTCTGGCTGTATAAACGAAATCTGTGGGTATACTATTTTGTTGGTGGAACCGATTCATAAAATTGATGAGGGCGGGGCTGTATTTCGCGAAGCCACCGAAAGTAGAGTTCAGGATGGTGGGGGTAGCGTTTGGCGTGAGGGCTTTGATATAAGTTAGTAGGTTATTGGGTATTGGGTTATTGGCGCTGACGACGTTCACCACCCAGACCTGCGCCTCGCCGGCGGTTTGGCAGAGCCCCGCTGCCATGGTCCCTGTTCCGGCTGCACAGAAGATATGGGTATAGTTCCGATGGGCCGCGTAGTGGAGGATCTCGCTGGCTCCTTTGGCGCCTTTTTCTCCGTAACCACCCATGGGGATCAAGGTGGAAGTTGGAAGGTGGAAGGTTGAAGAAGCCTCTTGATCAAATGCTGTCCTTGTTAAGAATACGAGTTTCATACCATAGGCCTGAGCGTCCTTTAGGGTTTGCGACCAGACGGCGGGTTCTTCGCCGCGGATATAGCCGGTGCTTGACAGTCCGCAGGCTTGGGCGGAGAAGGCGGTGGCCACGATGTGGTTCGACCAGGCCCCGCCGAAGGTGTGTACGGCATCATGGCCGTTGGTGATGGCTTCCTCCAGGTAATACCTCAGCTTGAAAAATTTATTGCCGGAACAAACAGGATGGATGAGGTCCGTTCTCAATATATCCCAGGAAATTTCGTTTTGTTCGCATTTGTAACTCCGTATGCTCTGGGTGACGATCTTCTCCCGGGCAAGCAGGTGAAACCATTTCAACGCATCTGTGGAGTGAGATAAAGGCATTTAAGCACTAGATTTGCCGTCAAATTATTAAATCAAACCGAATGAAACCAACCCTTTTGATCCTTGCTGCCGGAATGGCATCTCGTTATGGGGGAATGAAACAAATTGAATCCTTCGGGCCCTCCGGAGAAACCATCATGGACTATTCCATTTATGACGCCATCAGGGCGGGTTTCGGCAAGGTAGTCTTTATCATCCGGGAAGAGTTTGCAGAAAATTTTAAGAACATATTTGAGCCGAAGCTGAAAGGGAAAGTGGAAACAGCCTATGTATATCAGGATCTCCACGCTTTCCTGGGAGGCCGCCAGATCCCTGCTGAACGCACCAAGCCTTGGGGCACGGCACATGCAGTATTGTGCGCCAAGGATGCCGTGCACGAACCATTTGCTGTGATCAATGCCGATGATTTCTATGGTAAGGATGCCTTCTACAAAGCTTACCAGTTTCTCACTACAGACTGCAACAACAGCACCTGGTCCATCATCGGATACCATTTGTTGAATACCTTGTCTGATCACGGTACCGTCAACCGCGGCGTGTGTGAACTGGATAAAGAGGATAATCTTGTGTCTGTACGTGAACGCCTCAACATCCACCAGAAGGATGGTCAGGTAGTGTGTGATGATAACCAGGAGCCGCACGTGATCTCCAGCGATTCTAAAGTATCGATGAACTTCTGGTGTTTCTCGCCTGGTGTTTTCGACTACAGCGAAAACTTGTTCAATGACTTCCTGGATGCGCAGATCAATGTACCTAAATCCGAATTCTTCATTCCCATTGTTGCGGATTCTTTCATTAAATCAGGAAGCGGCGAAGTGCGGGTAATCGGGACAAGCGCCAGTTGGTTTGGGGTGACGTATAAGGAAGATGCGCCTGCGGTGAAAGACGCGGTTAATAAACTAGTAGCTGCAAACCAGTATCCAACTAATCTCTGGCAATTGGCAATTGACAATTAACAAATAACAATTGGCACTGGTAGTTAGATTTTAAAGTCTAGATACTAGTGCCAATTGCTATTTGCCAATTGTTAATTGTCAATTGTTGATTCTTGATTACATCACAACCTTGACCATATAAACACACTCCCTCATTTTCTCAACCTGCTTGGAGCGATCAAGTCCACGAAGTGCAGACGTGGTTGGAACTTTCAGGGACGCAACGCCTGTGTCTATTTTCTTCAGCTCTTCAAGTGTCTCAAGGATGTATTTCGATTTGATGGCGAAAACGACGCCTTCGGCAGAGGTCTGACGGGCATTGAGAATACCGATCAACTCACCATTTTTGTTTAGCACCGGACCACCGGAGTTACCGGGGTTAGCGGAGATGGTGATCTGGCTGGCCATGGTATCGCCTTTCATACCTGTAAGGGCACTGAGATAGCCTTCACCGTATACGATCTCGTTCTTAGGGAAGCCCAGCGTAAACACTGGCTCGGCCAGTTCTGCATTAGATTTACGGAAAGCATAGGGTAGGGATCCGAGGTTTTTGAAGTCCTCGTCTTCTATTTTTAAAACAGCCAGATCCTTCAACTTGTCTGTATAAACAACTTTAGCCCTGTAATCAATACCATCTTTGTTCTGCACATAAACCTTTGCAGCGTTGGCTACTACGTGGGCAGAAGTAAGCAGGTATCCACGAGGATCAATTGCGAAACTGGTTCCACTGAAGCTAACAGTAGTCTTTGGATCCACTTTATCTTTCACTGCATTGATCTGTGCGCTCTGGGTGTTGGTTTTAATGCTCAGGTCATTAACCTGCTTCCTGAGGGCCTCAATTTCCTTAGTGGGTTTCGGACTCAGGAAATAGAACATTGACCCGATCATAAGGGTAGTGATAAGGGCAATGGAGGCCGCCACAGCGATGGTACGGCGGTACTTGTTCCACATCTGGATGACGGATGCCTGTTCAACAGGCTTCATTTCATTGATGTCACCGGTTTCCTTCAGGGTATGGTGTACGTCATAGATGTTGGCGCGGTAGAGCTTGAGGTCCGCATAGCGGTCAAGCTGACCCACGAAAAACAGATGTTCCACCACAAACTGATCCACTTCGGGATTGGTTTGGCGGAGTTCTTCGAACATCAGTTTCTCCTGATCGTTCATCTCACCCCTCAGGTAGCGCTCCGTAGCATCAAGTAAAGCGATCTGGTCCATTGATTAATTACCGTTTTTGTATTGTGCAAAGAATAGTTTCTTCAGCCTCATGAGGCATTTATACTTCTGATTCTTGGCGTTATCGGCATTCGTATATCCAAAAAATGAGGATATCTCTGCCATATTTTTGTTATGTATGTAAAATGCTTCTAACAGACTCTTACATGGTTCGCCAATCTTTCCCAAAGCACTCCTCATGATCCCATATTGCCTTTCCTGCTTCAAATGTACCTCCACATCTTCCTCAACCGGAACCATCTCCTCAAAATTATCTACCGGGGTCTCAAAACGCCGGTTTTGCTGTAACCGCTTCAGCCAGAGCCTCCTGCAAATAGAGTAGATATAGGTCTTGATCTGACAGTTTAACTCAAAAGTCTCATCCTGAGACTTTTGGTACAATACGATCAAGGCCTCCTGAAAAATATCCCTTGCATCGTCCTCAGAACCATTATTATTGACGATCAACTGCTGAATCAGCCGGTAATTGTCCTTATATATGGCCTCGATCGCTGCTTTCTCGTTATTTCCCAGTCTTTTAAGTAGCTCAGCTTCTTTGTAATAATTACTCACCTGACCGTTATTAATACGCAAACCTGCGGTTTTGTAACCCAAATTACCCCCCAAAACAACAAAAAAATAATTTTTAAAAAGACAGGTTACCTTTTTACCCTTTAGCGTATTAATGTTCAATACATCAACACAAAAAATTTCAAGGAATGAAAAAGGTATTCGCTATCCTGGCTATCGCAGCCCTCGCCTCTTGCGGCGGTTCAACTGAATCTGTAGAAGCTAAAGCTGAATCTGTAGTAGCTACAGCTGATTCAACAGTATCTGCTGTTGTAGATTCTGCTAAATCTGCTATTGATTCTACTGCTGCTAAGGCTGACTCTACAGTTAAAGCTGTAGTTGACTCTCTGAAGAAGTAAGACTTTTTATATGGCAAGCAATCGTTGAGGCCGTTCCGTTTCTACGGAAGGGCCTTTTTTTAATGCGGCAATTTGAAAATGCGGCATTGGTCATATTAAAAATTTGCTTAATTTCAGGTAGTTATACCTGATTAGCGAAATGATGGCTTGTCTGGACTAGAATGAGCAAATCCTGGAACTCTCAGACAAAGAAGTGGAAAACCTGATCTTGAAATTTCCACCCACTTATTGTATTGGCCGATGCCTCCCTTATCTGTTTTCAGTCCCCCAAAACAAGTTTTCATATCTCGGTTCAAAAGTAGAAAGCATTACCCGTTACACTGGCAAAGAATAGATGGCCGATGCCATGACCGAGTTTCTTCCATGCATCATTCAACAGGAACACCTTTTACTCGCATGTAAAGCAACGATCGCCTGTTTCCAGGTGATGCGAAACCATTTCAATGGCAGCTATGACCTTCAGGTCAATATGGACTTTACCCTAACCCAAAAAAATGGCCAGATCTGTCCCGCGCTACTGCTTATGCCCATCGCAGTAATATCGTCGCCAAGTCTGATATTCCTAACACATTGTATATTAACACCTGTTGCCTAATCTGAGAATGCTCTTTTCATTGGTGATTTGAACATTCAAAGTCAAATTAGGATAATATCATATTCAAAAATACTAACATTAGGTAAGCTTTGTTTAGTGTTAAGGGGAAGTGTTCAGGGGAAGGATTATTGTTATTCTATGATGTTGTAGATGTGTGCAGGTAGGTTTTTATTTTTAAGCAATACTTCCCCCAAACTGTCGCACTTGAAACTATCCTTGATCCTTTGGTAGATTGTTTCATTGACGATGATCTGTCCTGGTTTTGCAGCCGACTGCAATCGCTGTGCAGTATTCACTACATCGCCAATAACGGTGTAGTCTAACCGACGAAGTGTAGTTGCCCCGATATTACCGGAAATCAGATCCCCGGAATTAAGTCCTGTTGAAACCTTGGGGTAAAAATTAATGTCTTCGTCTTTACCCAGGCTTTCAATTTGTTTCCGGATGGCAAGACTGGCCTGTACAGCGCGCTCCAGATGGAAATCCCCGCGGAACACAGCCATGACGGCATCTCCGATGAATTTATCGACATGTCCTTTCTGGTCTATGATCTCCTGTACGATGATATCGAAATATTGGTTCAATAATTTCACCACATTGTTCACCGGCTGTGATTCGGCAATGGAAGTGAAGGCGCAGATGTCCACAAAAATGACTGTGGCCTGAATATGTTCATTGCGGGTAACCGACGATTCAAAATCTCCCTTGCTCATATAGTCGATCACACTCTCATCCACATACATTTTGAGGATGTTGTTTTCGCGAATGGCTTTCAGGGTAGATTTTACCTGGCGCACATGCTCCAGGGTCTTATCCATGGTAAGCTCAAGATCTTTGAAGTCTACGGGTTTGAGAAGGAAATCGAACGCACCCTTGTTCATTGCAGAGCGGATATTATCCATATCGCCATAAGCTGAAATGATCACCGCTTTGATGAGCGGAGAGGATTCATGTAGTTTGGACAACAGGGTTAATCCATCCATCTCCGGCATATTGATATCACTCAGCACGATATCGATATCAGGATGCTCCTCGATACGGTCAAGCGCCTGCCTGCCATTCATGGCAAATACGAACTCGTACTGCTGGTCACGGATCTGTTTTCTGAACTTTTGTTTGATCAGGAATTCCAGATCGGCCTCATCATCTGCAACTAATATTTTAGCCATCAGTTCAATTTAAGCTTTTCCTTCAGTAAATTAAAATCGAGGGGTTTGGTCAGAAAGTCATCTGCACCCAATTCCATCGCTTTGCTGTAATTTTCTGCATCTCCATAGGCAGTGATCATCATCACCACCGGCGGTGGGGGTGGGGGTACTTCAAAACGCATTTTGATCTTGTGCAACAGATCAAGGCCGCTCATGCCCGGCATATTGATGTCAGACAGGATCAACACTGCTTCATGATGGTGCGCGGCGAGATAAGACAGTGCATCTTCGCCGGAAAAGGCGAAAGCCAGTTCTACTGTCCCGTTCCGCAGTTCCTTCCTGAAGCGCTGTTCAAAAAGCATCTGGATATCTTTCTCGTCATCAACAACAAGGATCTTCATATGTAGTGATGTTTATAACTAGCTATTAGCTGCTAGCTAATAGCTATTGTAATGGTAATATGATTGTGAACTCCGTAAATTCTCCATCTTTTGAATCCAGTTTCAGTTCCCCGCCATGCCCTTTCGTAACAATATCATAACTCAGGCTGAGCCCTAACCCGGTGCCTTTTCCAGTGGGCTTCGTGGTAAAGAATGGCTGGAAGATCTTATCGCGGATCTCGTCCGGGATGCCGTTTCCATTGTCCCTTACTTTGATATGTACCCATTTCCTTCCTTTATCAATCAACCTTGTGCTCACCACAATGGCAGGTTGATAACCTGCACCTGCTTTACCTTGTTTATCATGCACCGCATAGAAGGCATTGTTGAATATATTCAACAGGGTACGTCCCATATCCTGCGGGATCACTTTTATTTGCCCAATGGCCGGATCAAGGTGCTGGTCAATGGTAGCATTAAAGGTCTTATCCTTTGCCCGCAATCCATGATAACTCAGCCGAACGTACTCGTCAACCATTGCATTCAGGTCAACCGCTTCTTTCTGTCCAGTACTTGTCCTTGAATGTTGTAGCATCCCTTTTACGATCCCGTCTGCACGCTTACCGTGATAGGTGATCTTGTCCTGGTTCTGGCGTATCATATTGGTGATGGCAATGAGATTGGTTTTATCATCATCGCCAAGGGTGGTCTTTTCAATTTCATCTTTCAGTTCCGTTGCCAGTTCAAGGTTCACTTCAGAAAAATTATTGACGAAGTTCAAAGGGTTCTGGATCTCGTGGGCAATACCTGCGGTAAGCTCACCCAGTGATGCCATTTTCTCCGCGTGGATCAGTTGTGCCTGCGCCGCTTTTAGGTCCACTACGGCCTGTTGTAACTCTTCCTTCTGCTCCATGATCTCTTTCGTGCGTTCCTGCACAAGGATCTCGAGGCTTTCCCGCTGCTCTTCAGCCAGCCGCTTCATCTTCTCTTCCTCTTCCATCATCTGCCGCGCCTTATTTAAAGCCTTGTTCTGCTTGTTGGCAATGATCAGCATCGCGATCATCCAGATGAATCCGAAAGCAATAGCCGCTTCTACGTAATCCTCGGCAATCTTTTCCCAACTCGCCGGGAGAAAGGCCAGCAAATGCCGGACCATGCCAAGAATAGCAATCGGGATGAAGGCATACATGGTATTGCGGTAAGACTGCAACTCCTCCCTTTTGAATACCATATAAATGGTAATGGCAAAAAGGATGTCTATCACAAGGCGCGCATAGTCTTCAATTGGACCAGCATTGGAGAGTGCAATCAGTACACCCACAACGGCGAAAGCATTACGGATCAGCACCTGAAGATCCGGGAGTTTGTTGTCCCTGATCAGCAGTTTCCTGATCTGTACCAGAATGATGATTAAAATGATCCCGTTTAATACCATGTTGCCGTTTAGTTATCTAATTTAGTTATTGCTCTGCTGCAATCCACTGATGATTACATTACCGGTCCCATTCTTATTACAAGGGTAAGCAAACTCCTTTTTCCATTTTGCCTCATCCGCAATGACCCGGTAAAAATCATCGATGAATTTTACCGCCGTCTTTTTATTTGACGCATCAAGATACGATGCGGTTTCATATAATGAATCAATCTTATCCCGCAACTGGAGAAACTCGGTGAAGAAAGGACGTAGGAGGCTGAGGTCAGTAAGGCAATAGCCTCTGTACCTTCTTTCCCTGACAGAGCTCAACTGCAATTGCTCCGCTGGTTTGGCGTAAGGTGGACTCACAATACCCGCATGGTCAAAATCATAAGGTACCGTGTATGCAACGCTGTTAGTATCCGTGGCCAAAAGCTTCACATTTTGCAGATATTCTACGGACCAGTCTGTATTACCAATAAAATATTCAAACACTGCCATCCTGTGGAATGCCGAAACTTCTGCCTGCCTCGAACCTATCTTTTTTTCCACAGCAACCATATTGTTTCTGGTGGCAAGCTGATGTTCTTCTTCCAGCAAAATCGCGAGAAAGGATTCGGATGTTTTATTCTTTCGGGTATCCTCTAACGTTAGTTTCACAAGCCTGACCCTGAATGCCATCGGCGTAAGCAATTGGTATACCCGATAAGCCAGGTATTCTTTAGCAACATATTGATCTCCTTTGCAGGGCATCACCAACTTCAGCTTTTTTTGTTGATGAAATAGGGTACCTGCCACTTTCTGGGAATCCTGAAACAACAGCATAATGGGTGGGTAGGTGCATCCGCCCATCGTTCTTCTGAAATTTCCCCTCGTCCTGGCCGCAATGGATAGCTGTTGTATCGCGCCTTTATCATCCTGGTATAGTATATCGATGGGATGCTGAGAAGGATTATCGCCTCTATCTGCCATCAGGCTGCGCAGGTCACCACTGAGCTTTAGTTGCAGTATACTGTCGTTCCCAAATAAGTCCTGAGACCGTGTGGGGAAAGGGAGAAGATAAAGGAAGAAGTATAAAGCAATGTATTTTTTCATCTTATTCAGGCGTTGATGGGTATGATGATGGTAAATGTGGTGCCGATGCCTTCTCTGCTATCCATCCGTAATTCACCGCCATGTCCCTTTGTCACAATATCATAGCTCAGGCTGAGGCCGAGGCCCGTTCCCTCACCGGTAGGCTTGGTGGTGAAGAAAGGCTGGAAAATTTTTTCTTTCAGACTATCCGGAATGCCATCACCATTATCCTTGATCTTGATCTCAATATTATTGCCAGTCTTAGAAGTGGTGAGCAAAACTTCTGGTTTGTATGAGGGTAACCCTTTTTTCGCTTTTTTATCCACTGCATACAGTGCATTGTTGATCAGATTGAGTACCACCCGTCCGATGTCTTGCCTGATCACATTCACCGGCACCAGGATATTCGAGAGTTGCGTTTTTACTTCGGCATTGAAACTCTTGTCTTTCGCCCGCATCCCATGAAAGGCCAGCCTGCAGTATTCATCACAAAGCACATTGATATCTGTGGGTTCTTTCTGGCTGGTGCTGGTGCGGGAGTGTTGTAACATCGACTTCACAATAGAATCTGCCCGCTCCCCATGGTATTTGATCTTTTCCTGGTTGGCCTTGATATCGTCCGCAATCGCCTTCACTTCTTCCATATCTCCTTTATCGATATACTCTTTTAACTCTTCTGCCAATTCCTGGTTGACCTCGGAAAAATTCTTGACGAAGTTCAATGGATTCTGGATCTCATGCGCAATGCCTGCCGTGAGTTCTCCCAGGGAAGCCATTTTTTCAGACTGGATCAGTTGCTTCTGGGTCTCCTTGAGTTCGCTGTATGCTTTTTGGATTTTGTCGTGCGCCTTTTGTTTCAACCTGCTGTTGCGATAGAAGATGAATGCCAGGAACAGGATCAGTCCGGTACCCGCGAGGAGTGCATAGATGCGGTTCTTTCCCTGGTTGAGTTCTTTTTCATTTTCAAGGTCCTGAATCTTTAGTTTCTCTGCGAAGTTCAGGTTCTGGTATTCAGACAATACTTTGATTTTCTCGTTGTATAGACTGTCTTTAGTGGTTAATGCAAGACCCTGGTATTTGTAAGCACTATCCAGTTGCTTGTTGAGTGCATAGGCGCGGAAGAGGTTTTCATAAACCACACCCAGGTTGGTTTCACGATCAACAGATAAACCTTCATCCAGACTCATCTGTGCATAGAAAAGGCTGGAATCTTTATGTCCCTGCTGGATATAATAGTTGGTGAGGATCTTATGTGTTTCCACGAGGCTGGCCATGTTGTCTGTGTCAAAGGCCATAGATTCTGCGGTGTACAGGAATACGCTGGCAGAATCAAATCGGTTTTTTTGGATAAAGACACGACCGATTTCATTCAATAAAACACAAACGTTTTTTTGGTTACCGGCCTTTTCAGTAGTGGCCACCGCAAACCGAAGCAGGATCAGTGCGGAATCCAGTTGGTTGTTTTTAATGTACATTCTTCCGATGGCTGCGGCTAGTTTTCCAAGTGCGTCAATATCCCCGTTGGCATTGGCCAGTTTTACCCCTTCTTTATAGTGGAATACTTGCTGATCAATGTTATTGGTGGCTCCCAACAGGTTCCCCAATTCCAGATGCAATTGGGTGGTGATCACGGCAGGGTTGCTGGCTTCCCTGCCAACTTTCCAGGCGCCATTTTTGTTTTTGGAATTGCTGGCAAAGTCAAATCCTTCCCTCAGTGCTTCAAGGCCCTGACCAAATGCATTTAATTTTCTCAAGGAACCGCCGATCCCATTTAACGCATAAGCCGCAGAGAGCGGTTTATTGTTTTTCATGGCCAGGGATTGAGCCAGTTTGAGGAAGTATAAAGAGGAATCCGTCCGCACATCGATATAATAATAGCCCAATGATGCAAGGGTGAAAAAGCGGGAAGAGTCGTTGTCCGTCTCCAGCAACGCCAGTCGCATACTGTCGGCCGGACTGATCTGGGCCCGTCCGGCCCAGCAAATTAAACACAGTAATCCTGTCAGCAGACCGTTTTTCATCGACGGTAAATTACAAAAACATGCGGGAATGCGTGCGCCGGTCATGTATTCCATTACCACACTGCCGCACTGCCGAATTGCCACATTATCTTCCTATCTTTGCAAAATGTCAACATTTGAATCCCTGGGTTTGGCGGAAGGCCTGCTAAAATCCATTGCAGACCTCGGTTTTACAGTGCCAACACCCATTCAGGAGAAGTCTATTCCCGTTCTTCTCCAGGGTACCAAAGATTTCGTTGGTCTCGCGCAGACCGGAACCGGTAAAACAGCGGCATTTGGTCTTCCTTTGCTGCAACTCGTTGATAAGAACGAAAAACACCCGCAGGCCCTTGTGGTTTGTCCAACGCGGGAACTCTGTATGCAGATCACCAATGACCTGATGAACTTCAAAAAGAAGTTTGCTAATGTGCTTGTAACTGCTGTATACGGTGGTGCTTCAATCACTACGCAGATCCGCGACCTGAAACGAGGCACGCAGATCGTGGTGGCTACGCCAGGCCGATTGATCGACCTGATTGAACGCAAGGCGATACAGCTTGATAAGATCCAATACATTGTACTGGATGAGGCCGATGAGATGTTGAACATGGGCTTCCGTGATGATATCGAGTTCATCCTTCAGAACACCCCCGCCCGCGAAAGCACCTGGTTGTTCTCTGCCACCATGCCCCAGGAAGTGAAGCAGGTGAGCAAGCGTTACATGAAAGATCCTTTTGAGCTCACCATTGGTAAAGTGAATGCTACCAATGTCAACATCGATCATCAGTATTACCAGACCACACATAATTACCGCTACGAAACCCTGAAGCGCATCATTGATTTCAATCCCGGTATCTACGGGATCGTTTTCACACGTACCAAGGCCGATGCCCAGGAGATCACCGAAGCGCTTATCCGTGAGGGTTATGATATCGAGGCGTTGCATGGTGATCTCACGCAGCAGCAGCGGGATAAGGTGATGTCGCGTTTCCGCGAAAAAAGCATTCAATT
>JBKCVJ010000021.1:0-20566 GCA_046317915.1 Sphingobacteriales bacterium | reverse complement strand
TGCATTTAGCTACTGCGTAGTTCGTGATATCTTTCCAGTCAAGTTCTTTTTGGTCTTCCGGACGTATATAAATTTCCCTTTCAAGCGAACTGTCTGCGCACAAGGCTAAATATTTTGTTTTGCCGATGGCGTCTTGCTGGGTCAGGACATATCCGATTGAAAGATCGCGATTTGAAGGAACGAAGACATCGACGTTTATTTCCGCGATACGTATTAGTTGTTTTCTCGCCTTTCCGAGTGCAGATGTGGCATTACCTTCTTTGATAAGGAATATCTGACCCTTTGTGGTGGTGCTTAATGTGATGGATAGCGATATGCAAATAAGAATCCGCATAAGGTTAAGATAGCTATTTTCCGAACCAATTTCGGTACGTGTTTTCGTTAAAGATTTTGGATTTACTCAAGATATTGAGTAAATTTACTCAGTATATTGAGTAAACTAGAATAAATGTTCCAACGTCCTCATTTGCAAGTACTTAGTGAGAGGATTGCTGAGTCCAGAAAGCGGATTCAGGTGGTGGTCGGACCCAGGCAAACGGGTAAAACCACCCTTGTTACCCAGTTATTGGGGCAATGGAAGGGGCTTAAAATGCTTGTTTCTGCTGATGCAGTTTCAGGGGCTGATGGTACTTGGTTGCAGCAGCAATGGGAAATAGCTAGGCTGCAATCGGGTAGTGAGGGTCAGGAATTTCTTTTAGTTATCGATGAAGTGCAAAAGGTTAGCCAATGGAGTGAATGGGTGAAGAAGCAATGGGACAAGGATACCCGTGAGGGGCGGAACATAAAACTTATCCTCCTTGGCTCTTCACGCTTGTTGTTGCAGCAAGGACTTACGGAATCATTGGCCGGTAGGTTTGAACTATTGTATGTGGGTCACTGGAGTTTTCCGGAGATGCGCGAAGCATTTGGGTGGACGATCCAGCAATACATTTGGTTTGGCGGTTATCCTGGTTCGGCAAACTTGATTGAAGATGAGGACCGATGGAAAGCTTATGTGCGGGATTCGTTGATTGAAAGCAGTATCTCCCGGGATATCCTGATGATGACCCGGGTAGACAAGCCAGCATTGATGAAGCGCTTGTTTGAATTGGGGTGTTTGAATTCCGGACAGATTTTATCCTATACCAAACTGATGGGTCAATTGCAGGACGCAGGTAATACCACCACCCTTGCCCATTACCTGGGTTTATTGGAAACGGCGGGATTGTTGTTGGGCCTTGACAAGTATGCCGCAGATGTAGTGCGACAGCGGAGCTCGAGTCCTAAGTTCCAGGTCTTCAATAATGCGTTGATCAGTGCGCAAAGGCCCGATCATTTTGCGGATGTTATGAATGATCCAGCAGCCTGGGGCCGGATGGTGGAGAGCGCAGTTGGGGCCCACCTGTTAAATGTTGCTGCCGCAAAAAAAATTGCATTAAACTATTGGCGGGAAGGTGGAAATGAAGTGGACTTTGTAGTGCAAAAAGGAAAGCAATGTATAGCCATCGAAGTAAAGAGCAATATGTCCTCTACCGGAAAGGGTATGCAAATTTTCAATGACAAATTTCATCCCAATAAAATCCTGTTGGTGGGAGATACTGGCATTCCAGTCGGCCAGTTTCTTGCCATGGATCCGGATCAGTGGTGGGGCCGCTAACAATAATACCAAGTTACATTACTTCCATGCCGTTGATAAATCAATAGCAAGTGCCAGTTCTGTTCCGCATGCGGAAAATTGCTATAACGCCATTTCTTTTCTCGTATTCATCACACTGGCATTTCTGATGTGCGCATTTTCTGCGACTTTCAATTTGTATTCCCGGTTAAAAGCTTCCTGGGAAACAGCGAAATATGCAGCCAGTTTGCGGATCACATCTTTGGACAGACCCTTTTTGTAGTTGAGTATTTCTGAGACATAACCTTTACTCAGATCCAGGATGTTAACCAGGTCTTTAGGTTTTAGGTGGTGTTCTGCCATCAACGACTGCAATAGCCGGATTGGGTCAGTCTCGTGAAAACTGTTGTGTTCCTCATCCCATTTTTCAATGAGTAAGGTTAGTAAATCAATTTCATCCTGAGCAGCCTTGTCTTTTTTGCTGCAGGTTACCAGATCCTCGAGTACAGCGCAGTATTGATTATACTGCTTTTTATTTTTTATGATTGTGTATTTCAATGTTTCCATCGTGCCAGATTTAGAATAGGTTAATGGTATACTGCTCTTCTTTTTTACATAATTTATCATAATCTGTGTGTGTGCCAATCCAGCAAACAAACAAGTGAACCTGATTTTCTCCAAAGGCATATTTGCAGATCATTCTATAGTTGTTACCTCCGATATCGAAAATCACCCTGTTTGAGCTTTTACCCAGCAGATCTGCCGAACCAAATGTGGATTGCATATCCGAAGGGTTTTCCCAATCAGCATATTTCAATTTCCCCAGCCAGTCTTGAAATGGAATCCTGCTTGCAGGATTTGCCGCCACAAAATCCTCAATGGTCAGTTTTTTGATCAGGTGAACTTTCATCTGGTTAGGTAAAGTTAGTAAAAGTTCGCAAAAAGAGAACTTTTTTGGTCTTTAATTTTTTAAGCCCTTAGAATTCACATCTCCTCCACCTCCTCTTGCAAATACACAGCAAAACCGTAACCTTTTCTTACAGGGGCACAAAACGCCGTAATCTGAAAACGATATACCGCCTGATCATCGTGGATGAGTCGGGCTCCATGGCAGCAATCGTACTGGCCATCCCTCAGCGGTTTCAGTGAACTGGCGCACGTTAGCCACGCGGACTTGGATAGCAAATGATAATGGTAACTTCTTTTTCCTTTTGTCTTTCTTCAGTATATTGATCCCTAAAGAACACCACCAAAATGGTTTACCAACTCAAGATCCGGGACGAGAAAGCCAATGGCGAGCTCATTGGCGAACATCGGATTGACTTCCCTCGGCAAACGGTTACAATTAAAGACATCATCGAGGCACGCGTGATGCAGGAGGTGCAAAACTACAACGCCAAGCAACCTGAATATTTCCGGGGCCTCGTTGAACCCACAGACGCAGAGAGAACCCTCAATGGCTATAAACTCAAAGCACGCAAAGTCATAGACCCGGAGCAACAAGTCTACGTGGCCCTTGACGCTTTCCAGAAGAACGGATACTTCGTACTGGTAAATAACCAGCAGTACAGCACCCTGGACGCCACCATAGAATTACAGCCGGATACCACCGTCAGTTTCATTAAACTCACCCCACTGGTAGGAGGATAAAGTATGGGTTTGTTCGATAAAATCAAGCAGGCATTTAACCCGCAAAAGGAACCTGATGTTCCTTCAGAATTTGACCGGGTCATACATGATACAGTGACCGAATATTCCAAAGCTCATGATTATTTCTGGAGCCCGGAAGTGAGTACTACTTCTGTATGGACGGATAGTGTGAAACCATGGCCAAATAAAAAGAAAACAGCCTTTATCCTTTACTGTGTGGCAGGCATTGAAAGGATCATGCGTGAAAAATCTTCATGGTCTAGCAGTGACCCGGATGTGTTGCATAGCAATACCATGATGGCCTACTTGCAGGCGCTGATGCGCAACACGCTGGTGATGGATGATGATGACGCACTGGCCATTTACACTGCATTCAGAGATCATCGTTCCAGTTCCTGGCGTGACATTACACAATGGCCCATAAGTCTGATGGTGAACCAATTGATGAAACAGCGCAAGGGACAGGCCATTTCGCCAGCCATTCAACAGATGCTGGAAGAGTTAGTCTCTCTGATCAAGGCAATTCCAGATGCATATTATAGAAAAGAGCGGCTGAAACTTTCAGAAAGAATAGAGAACTTCTTATACAGCAACGATCCCGCCAATCAAACACCCAAGCCAGTAACCTTCCTCGAGGAAGACCGACTCGCTGCATATGCCAACCCAATGATAATGGCGATGCCAACTGATGAGCAGCGCTACTGGTATGCGCTGCTTACACTGGCGCAGAAAGCTACTGGGGGAAAACCATCGGACAAATATGTAAAGGAAGGGAAGAAGCATTTAGAGGCGATGGGCGTTGAGAAGTTTGCGCACACGATGCATAACTGGATGGTATTTCTCGCAACGTTAAAAGACGAAGAGCAGCATCACACGCATACATATGCAAATGGCACCACGTACAATTACACCTCCATAGACTATATCTCTGCTGTGAACGCGGAAACAATGAAGGGGCTGATTTGGCTTACTGCGCATTTGCATGATGGCAACACGATCCGCCTGCTCAGCACACTCGCGGAGCGATGTTATAAAAAGATCCCCGGTAAAGGACCCACCGCGGCCTCTCTGGGTAATGCCTGTTTATACGCGCTATATCGGTCAGAAGGACTGGAAGGTATCGGCCAGCTCTCCAGGCTGAAGCTGCGCGTAAAGCAATCCAGCACCGAGGCGTTGATTGATAAATACCTCGCTGCCGCTGCAGAAGAGCGCGGAGTAAGTAAAGATGATATCGAGGATATGTCCGTTGATGATCACGGACTAGCCAATAGCTACTTGCTACTAGCCATTAGCACTTACACAGCTGAGCTGAGCATCGAGAAAGTGGGAAAGGTGAATCTTCGCTGGTTTAAGGCCGATGGCAGTGAGCAGAAATCAGTCCCCACGGTTGTGAAGGAGCAGCACGCAAATGTGTATAAGCAACTCAAGGATACGGTAAAGCAGATAGAGCAAACACTTACGGCGCAGCGCGACCGTATAGACAGGATGTTCCGAGACGAGCGGCTCATGCCTGTCGAACATTTTGAACAGTACTATTGGAACCACGGTTTGATGGGCTGGCTTTCCCGCCGCATCATCTGGCGCTTTCATAAGGAGAATGGAGTGATCATAACAGCGTTATGGATACAAAAGGATGATGAACCCAAGCCCTCGGCCCCACAACCTCCCGCCTCCAACCTTGGAGAGTGGGTTGATAGCCAGGGAAATCAGGTAGACATAGCTGGATCAACCCATGTTTCCCTCTGGCATCCTGTACTCGCTTCCCTCGAGGAAGTTCGCCAATGGCGTGCGCTGCTTATGCGCGAGCAATTTCTTCAGCCCTTAAAGCAGGCTTATCGTGAGATCTATATCCTGACCGATGCGGAGCTGAATACAAAGACTTACAGCAATCGGATGGCCGCGCACCTGTTGAAGCAGCACCAGTTTAATTCACTTGCCAAGACCAGGGGATGGCGCTATGCGTTGTTGGGCGCATTCGACAACGGCGTGGATTTCGGAAGGTGTATACTGTCTTTGCCCAAGGCTGGTTTGCGCGCGGAATATTGGATCAACGAGGTTAATGTAGACAATGGCTGGAATGATACGGGCATTTATCTCTATGTAAGTACAGACCAGGTGCGTTTTTACCGGGATGGATCAGATGATCCGATGCCATTAGAGGAAGTACCGGTATTGGTATTCTCCGAGGTCATGCGCGATGTGGATCTTTTCGTGGGCGTGGCAAGCGTTGGAAACGATCCCAACTGGCAGGATGGGGGCGCATTGCGCAGCTATCAGCTCTATTGGGAGGGATATTCCTTTGGAGAGCTGGGAGAAGTGGCAAAGAACCGCCGCGAGATATTGCAGGGCCTTGTACCCCGACTGAAGATTGCCCCTGTTGCCGAGATAGGGGACCGGTTCCTGGTGGTACGTGGCAAGCTGCGTACCTACAAAATACATTTAGGTAGTACTAACATTTTGATGGAGCCTAATGACCAGTATCTCTGCATTGTCCCGGACCGCAGTGCAAAAGACCCCGCCAGCAATCTCTTCCTGCCATTTGAAGGAGACAATGGGCTTTCGATTATTCTATCCAAAGCATTTTTATTAGCGGAAGATGATAAGATTACAGATGAAACGATTACGAGACAGATTGGGCGGTGAATATAGGAATGATCTATGCACGATAATTTTTATCTTTATTTTTTTATCTTAAAGAGTACTTCAGTACATTATTTTGGAAATGGGTAGTGTTTTCGGAATATAATTTAGATGAGTTTTTGTGAGTATTTTGTTTTATCGCTGACTCTGGCATGTATGAGTTTATTGTACTTCAATATTGTTTTTAACTTGTACATTCATTGATTTTATGTCATAACTAAATGTAAGTGTATGGCGTTGGATTTTTCTGAAATATTAGTCGTAGGGGTATCTTCTAGAGCCTTATTTAATCTTGAAAAGGAGAATGAAATTTTTAAACGAGAAGGCATCGTTGGGTTTAGAAAATACCAACTTGAGCATGAAGATGAATTGCTCGAAAAAGGAACAGCCTATCAATTGGTTGAAGCATTGTTAAAATTAAATGAATATGTTGATCCCGCGAGACCAATTGTTGAGGTTGTTGTCATGTCACGAAATAGTCCTGAAACTGGTATCAGAGTATTAAAGTCGATAAAACATTATGAACTTCCTGTTACGAGATGGGCATTCTCTGGGGGAGAGCCGTTGTCGCCGTTTCTGGATGCCTTTGATGTAGACTTATTTCTCTCAAAAGACGAAGAAGAAGTACAAAAGATTATTGATGACTCACACTGTGCTACCGCTCTAATTTATGAACCTCCAGCGGACTATAACCCTGAAACCAATCGAGTGAAATTTGCGTTCGATGCAGATGCCGTAGTTTTTTCGGAGGAATCAGAGTTGATATACAAGACTCAGAATTTACAAGCATTTCATTTGCATGAAGAGCAAAATGAGGATGTTCCATTGAATGACGGCCCCTTCGCTGAATTATTTAGAAAGCTTTCGAAAATACAAGAGAAGTTGCCTATGACAATTGAGTTAACTCCTTTAAGAATTTCAATTGTGACCGCTCGAAATGCCCCCAGTCATATGAGGGTAATCAAGACACTGCGTAGATGGGGCGTTTACGTTGATGAGGCGTATTTCATGGGTGGGTTGTCAAAAGATAAAGTGTTAAAAGCATTTGGGGCCCATATATTCTTTGATGATCAAGAGATACATTTGGATGGTTCTAGTAAAGTTGTTCCTTGTGGCAGAGTTCTCTATAAGTCTAATTCTCCGATGAGAAAATTTGAACGCAATAAGAATAGATAATTCTTAGTCAACTAGAAGTTTAAGGGCTTTTTTTACTTACTTATATTACTTTTTTACAGTCATTGCTTTTTATCTATTTTCTGCAAAAATTCGTTCAAGTTAATAGTCAGTTAGATGGAGAAATTTGAGTAGATTTGTTTTAGTCAATAGTGAAGGATTATGGAGATTTTTGGAAATGAAAATCATAAAATTATTCTTGGGGATGCGATGGAAGCCTTAAGATCAATTTCTGATAATTCGATTGATCTGCTATTTGCAGATCCGCCTTATAATATTGGCAAAAACTTTAATGGACATATTGATAAATGGAAAACGGAAGATGATTATCTAAATTGGTGTTATGAGTGGCTTGATCTATGTATTCAGAAACTAAAGACTAGCGGTAGTCTGTATGTTATGACGGCTACGCAGTATATGCCTTTTTTTGATATTTATCTCCGTAAGCGACTGACAATACTTTCAAGAATTGTATGGTATTACGATAGCTCAGGAGTTCAAGCCAAAAATTACTATGGTTCGATGTATGAGCCAATCTTGTTTTGTGTAAAAGATAAGAAGCAGTATACGTTCAATAGTGCCGAAATTCTAATTGAGGCAAAAACTGGTGCAAAACGCAAGCTTATCGATTATCGAAAGCCAGTTCCGGCCGTTTATAGTTCAGAGAAAATTCCCGGGAATGTATGGGAGTTTTCAAGAGTTAGATATCGGATGGACGAATACGAGAATCATCCTACTCAGAAGCCTGTAGCTTTACTTGAGAGGATCATAAAAGCAAGCTCCAATGTCGGAGATACGGTGATGGATCCATTCAGTGGAACCTTTACAACTAGTTTTGTTGCCAGTCAGCTTGGAAGGAAGTCAATAGGTATAGAACGACAGGAAGATTATGTTAAAATTGGATTACGTCGATTGCAATTAGTTAGCGAGTTTAAGGGTGCGAAATTGCAAAAAGAGCCGCGGTCATTTGAGGTTAATAGGAATTTGTCTAATGGCATAATTAAATTGTTCTAATATAAATGGAAAATGTTTTTACTTCAAATATTAAAGCAATTCTAAAGAGGCATTTTGGAGATAGTTCAGATGATGTTTTTGAAAAGAGTTTACTAATTCAATATATAAACGAGAAAACACGATCCGCTAACCGTGGGTCCAAGTCTCGTTCAAGTTTTGCAAATTTGTATGCCATTTATGTGATTATTGAAGATTACCTCGTGAATGCGTACGATCAACTCGGTGACTATTCAAAATACGAGGGTGCGTTGTTTAGTAAGCTATTTGCGAGACAGCGTGAGTTACCGTTCGGTAATAAACTTCAGAATCATGCACTGAATAACAGGATGAATTCTGAGTTTGAAAAGTTTTTTCCAAAGTCTGGTTTAGTTCCAATTATCAGAGATCACGAATCTAATCGTTATTGGATTAATGAAAATTTATTGCGAGTAAAAGTTGGTAATGTAGATTTCAATATTGGTAGTACGATAATTGAAATAATTGACGAATACGTAAAGACGAAGCAGGACTCTTTTCAGCGATTCGTTAAGACTTGTGAGGAATTGCAGGATATTGGCAAAACAGCACCAAGTACGATAGAAGAGTTTGTACTGGGTTTACTTGCTCCCAGTGTAGACGCACGTCTTTTTGAGATTGTGAGTTATTCTATACTTCGATATTTTTACCATGATAAGGAGATTTATTGGGGATATGAAGTTGATAAGCTCAACAAGGAGCAGTTAGTGCTTTATAAGACTGGTAGAACTAATGCTAATGATGGCGGTATCGATTTTGTTATGAAGCCTCTTGGGCGATTATTTCAAGTGACAGAAACGCTTGATTTTAAAAAATATTTTCTCGATATCGATAAGCTGCAAAAGTACCCAATCACTTTTGTTGTTAAATCAAATGAACCGACTAATGAACTTATACAGAAGATTCGAGAAAATGCAATGAAAGCCTATCCTATCAATACAATCGTTGAGAGATACATGGCATGCATTGAAGAAGTAATAAATATTCCAGTTCTCGCAGATTGTTTTAAGTATGCTATTAACAAAGGCTACCTAGACAGGATATTACATGAAATAATCATTCAAAGCAAAGTTGAATTCAATTATGACGAAGCAGTTGATACTGAAGATGTGTAAAAGTAATTGAGCTTTTAAAATCAATATCTACACTACTTCTTATTAAACTATTGAATTGAGTGGAATTAAATTGATGAGAAATGTCTTACAAAAACCCTAACTCAAGCTTAGCCACTTCACTCATCATGTCCTTGTTCCAGGCGGGGGTCCAGGTGACTTCTACATGAACGTCATTTACCCCTTCAATGGTACGGATTTTTTGGTCCACTTCGTGGGGCAGGGTCTGTGCGGCAGGGCAGGAGGGCGCTGTCAGGGTCATCACCACCTCCACATTGTTGATGGGCAGTACATTCACCTCATAGATCAGGCCGAGGTCCCAGATGTTGACGGGAATCTCGGGATCGAAGATTTCTTTGATCTTATCAGTCACTTTTTCCTTTAAGTCCTCTGTGTTCATCTTTTCTTTTTTAAAGTTGGAAGGTGGAAGTTGGAAGGTTGAAGCCTCTGTGCTACTTCCAACTTCCACCTTCAAACTTCCACCTTAACTCGAACTCCAAGCGAGGGCATCCAACTTCATCTGCTTGATCATCGCCCGCAGTCCGTTAGATCTCGTTTGCGCGAGGTGCCGCGTCATCCCGATCTCGTCTAAAAACTTCACCGGTGCGTCAACGATCTCTCGCGCTGGTTGACCAGAGAAGACGCGGATCAACATGCTCACCAATCCTTTCACGATCACCGCATCTGAATCGGCTTCATAAAAAACCTTACCGTCTTTTGCGTAACTGCGCATCCAAACGGTACTCTGGCAGCCTTTTATTTTATGTTCCTCGGTCTTAAATTCGTCACCAAGTGGCGCGAGCTTCTTACCAAGATCAATGATGTATTCATACTTGCCCTCCCAGTCGTCAAACAGGGAAAACTCATCCACCAGTTCCTGCTCTATGGTTGCAATGCTTCCCATTACTTCAACATGTTGATGACCTTATCCAGACTCCGCACCATGATGTCGATCTCTTCCCTGGTATTGTATGCTGCGAAAGATGCGCGGGTGGTACCAGTCACTTTCAAACACTCCATCAAAGGCATCGTACAATGCGTGCCTGTCCGCACCGCCACACCGTAGTTGTCTAATAATATACCGATGTCTTGCGGATGAACATTGTCCACCGTAAAGGACACCACACTCACCTTGTTGGGTACATTACCTTTGATGCTCAGCCCGGGAATCGCCAACAATTGTTCCGTTGCATATCGCAACAGATCATCTTCATGCGCTCTGATGGCGGGTTTGCCTAGCCTGTTGATGAACTCCAGTGCAGGTTTCATCGCAATCACATCGGCAATATTGGGCGTGCCGGCTTCAAACTTATAGGGTAGATCGTTATACGTGGTTTTTTCGAAAGTCACTTCCTTGATCATCTCGCCTCCACCATGAAATGGCGGCATGGCTTCCAGAATCGCTTTCTTGCCATAGAGCACACCAGCACCCGTAGGTCCGTACACTTTATGGGAAGAGAATGCAAAGAAATCACAGTCGAGTTCCTGCACATCAATATCCAGATGCACCGTGCTCTGCGCACCATCGAGGAAAACAATGGCGCCTACATTATGCGCAGCGTCAATGATCTCCTTTACCGGATTGATGATCCCGAGTGCGTTGGAGGCATGTACCACAGACACCAGCTTGGTGCGCGGACTTAATAATTTATAATACTCCTCAAGGATCAGTTCACCATTCTCGTCAATCGGTGCCACCTTCAACTTCCCACCTGTAGCCTCACAAAGCATTTGCCAAGGCACGATGTTGGAGTGATGCTCTAAAGTAGAAATCACGATCTCATCACCAGCTTTGATATTTTGTCTGCCCCAGGTATACGCCACCAGGTTGATGCCTTCCGTTACACCACGAGTGAAGATGACTTCTTCCACGGAGCCGGCATTGATGAAGGCCCTTGCGGTTTCGCGCGTGGCCTCGTAGGCCGCCGTAGCCTCTTCGGCAAGGGTATGAATACCACGATGGATATTCGCGTTATAGTTGCTGTAATAATCCACCAGCGCACTAATAACGCTCAGCGGTTTCTGCGATGTAGCGGCATTGTCGAAATACACCAAGGGCTTGCCCTTCAGTTCCCTTTGCAGAACGGGAAACTGTTTGCGAAGCTCGTACACATCATATCCCGTTGCAACAGTTGCCATAGTTAGAAATTGAATTCGAGCCGCTCCGAGATCAGTTGATCCACATAGTCGCGGAGCGACGCTGTTTTAATATTGTCAAGGATGTCTACCGCAAAGGCGTGCAGCAGCAACGACTTCGCTGCCTTCTCGCCGATGCCCCTGGCACGCAGGTAGAACAACGCTTCTTCGTCAAGCTTACCTATTGTACAACCATGAGAGCACTTCACGTCGTCTGCGAAGATCTCCAGCTGCGGCTTGGTATTTACACTTGCCTCGTTGGTGAGCAGCACGTTCTTATTGCTCTGGTAGGCATTTGTTTTCTGCGCATCCTGACGAACAAATATTTTTCCATTGAACACGCCGGTAGATGCACCGTCCATGATGCCTTTATACAGCTCATTGCTGAAACAGTGTGGCATCACATTGTCTACGATGGTGTGGTTGTCAACATGTGTTTTTCCATCCAACAGGTAAAGCCCGTACATATGGCTTTCACCGTGCTCGGCTTCCATCACCATGTTCAGGTTGTTGCGAACGATGTTTCCGCTCAATGAAATGGTGGTGGCATTGCAGAGTGCTTTTCCGAGCTGGCGGAAATGCGTGGTGCTCACCTGGCTGGCACGACTGCCTTCATTCTGAATCTTATAAAAATTAACGATGGCGTCCTGCTCTACCACAATCTCCGTAACCATATTGGTCAACGTATCATGTGTGCCAAGCGAAACATGATGCTCTGTAACCTCCAACCCACAACCTGCACCTGCATAGATCAGTGTTCTTGGCAACGCCAATGTAGACACTGTCTTATTATGATTAACGTGATAGATATAGATTGGCTTGCTCACTTGCTTTCCTGCTCCCACGTGAATAAATACACCACCGTTTACAAATGCAGTATTCAATGCGTTGATCCCATCGGGATGGTATTTTGCACTATGACCTAGATTGTCTTTCACGATCTGCGCATACTCACCCGCGGCGGCGATGTCCAGCGACTGGATCGTAACCTCATCGGTTTGTGATGCACTTTGAAATACACCGTTTACAAAGAATATTTCGATGGCTTCCCCTGGGAGGCGGAAACCTTTTACATCTTCTTCACTCAGTTCCGCATGCTGGGCAAAAGCCATTTCTTTAGAAAAAAGTGGGCTCACGCGCGTGTATCGCCACTCCTCATGCTTTGCAGCCGGAAGGCCAAGGTTATTGAATGCCGCAATCGCATTCTCCCGAATATCCGAAAGCTTGCTTTCGCTGCTTTTGTTATTCGTGTATTGGGTTATTATTTGGTCCATCAGATTGCTCATGCTTCTATGGCGATTTCATTCTTAATAAAATCGTATCCTTTCTCTTCCAGTTCCAACGCCAGTTCCTTACCGCCGGATTTCACGATACGTCCGTTATATAGCACGTGTACGAAATCAGGAACGATATAATCCAGCAAACGCTGATATTGTGTAACTACTAAAAAAGCATTGTCTTTGCTACGTGCCTGGTTCACACCATTGGCTACGATCCGCAGGGCATCGATATCCAGACCAGAATCTGTTTCATCGAGGATAGCGAGTTTCGGTTCCAGCATGGTCATCTGGAAGATCTCGTTACGCTTTTTCTCACCGCCGGAAAATCCTTCGTTAAGGGAGCGGGAGAGAAGGCTTTGATCGATCTCCACCAGTTTCATCTTTTCTTTCATCAGCTTCAGGAAGTTCACGGCATCCAGCGGCTCTTGTCCACGGTATTTGCGCGTTTCATTCACTGCGGTCTTGATGAAGTTGGTGGTGCTCACACCGGGGATTTCTACGGGGTATTGGAACGCGAGAAACACACCTTCGCGTGCACGGTCTTCCGGGCTCATCTCCAGCAGGTCTTTTCCATTGAACTCAACGGTTCCGCCGGTTACATCAAAATGATCGCGTCCTGCGAGTACCGAGGCCAGGGTGCTTTTGCCCGAGCCGTTGGGGCCCATTATTGCGTGCACTTCGCCGGGGTTGATGGTGAGGTTTATTCCTTTGAGGATTTCTTTATCGTCGATGTTTGCTTTGAGGTCTTTTATCGTTATCATAATATTCTTTAGCAATTAACAATTGGCAATTAACAATTAGCAATTGGCACTGGTATTTGGATGTTGGGAATTGGATCTTCGCACTTCTCCCTTCATCTTCTCCCTTTAACTACCCCACGCTGCCTTCAAGCGAGATGGCTAAAAGTTTTTGTGCCTCAACGGCAAACTCCATCGGCAGCTGGTTCATCACTTCTTTGGCGAAGCCGGTGATGATCAGGGCTACGGCGGTTTCGGTATCGATGCCGCGCTGGTTGCAGTAGAAGATCTGGTCCTCGCCAATCTTTGAGGTGGTGGCTTCGTGTTCCACCATCGAACTATTATTTTTTACTTCGATGTAGGGGAAGGTATGTGCACCACACTTATCGCCCAGCAACAGTGAATCACACTGGGAGAAATTACGCGCGTTCTCGGCCTTGCGACCTACCTGCACCAGTCCGCGATAGCTGTTCTGGCTCTTGCCGGCAGAGATACCTTTGGAGACGATCCTGCTCTTGGTATGCTTACCCACGTGCATCATCTTGGAACCGGTATCGGCCTGCTGCATATTATTTGTAACAGCAACGGAGTAGAACTCTCCTACGGAATAATCGCCTTTCAGGATCACGCTGGGATATTTCCAGGTGATGCTTGATCCGGTTTCCACCTGCGTCCAGGAGATCTTTGAATGACTGCCCGCGCAGATGCCGCGCTTGGTCACGAAATTATAGATACCGCCCTTGCCTTCTTTATCGCCAGGGTACCAGTTTTGTACAGTGGAATATTTTACTTCGGCTTTCTCGTGTGCCACGATTTCCACCACTGCTGCGTGCAGCTGGTTTTCATCGCGCATCGGTGCCGTACATCCTTCGAGATAGCTCACATAAGATTCGTCATCGGCCACAATCAATGTCCTTTCGAACTGACCAGTGTTGGCCGCGTTGATACGGAAGTAGGTGCTCAATTCCATCGGGCATCGCACGCCTTTGGGGATGTAGCAAAATGATCCATCGGTGAACACGGCCGAGTTAAGGGCCGCGAAATAATTATCTGTTGGGGGCACTACCGAGCCCATGTATTTCTTAACGAGTTCAGGGTGTTCCTGAACGGCCTCGGTGATAGAGCAGAAAATGATGCCAAGCTCGCCCAGTTCCTCTTTAAATGTTGTTGCCACAGAAACGGAATCAATCACCGCGTCCACGGCGATGCCGCTGAGCCGTTTTTGTTCGTTGAGGGAAATCCCCAGTTTTTCAAAGGTGCGGCGCAGTTCTGGATCGAGTTCATCCAGGGAATTAGGTGCGATCTTCTGCTTGGGAGCAGAATAATAGATCACGTCCTGGTAATCTATTGCCGGATAGGTAACATTCGGCCACTTCGGCTCGGTCATGGTCAGCCATTGACGGTAGGCCTTCAGGCGCCATTCAAGCAGCCATTCGGGTTCATTTTTCTTGGCCGAGATGAAGCGTACGATGTCTTCATTCA
Source organism: Sphingobacteriales bacterium (assembly GCA_046317915.1). Classification (GTDB taxonomy): domain Bacteria; phylum Bacteroidota; class Bacteroidia; order Chitinophagales; family Chitinophagaceae; genus Pollutibacter. The sequence goes on along the minus strand of JBKCVJ010000021.1, from coordinate 5,733 downwards.
GGCCTTTTGGCGCTTCATCGGCCTCAATATCCGTCACAAACCCGTACTTATAGTCGGAATTCGTTATCTGTTCCAGTATATCGTCTTGCTCTTCAGCCATAATGTCCTCCGGGAAGTTAAGGGTGCAAATTTCCTTTAAGTTGTCCGAAATAAGAACAGTGGAGCGGGCAAATGGTTAGACAAAGGGCGGTTTTTCCCAAAATCGTAAGTTAGGGCGCCACTTAGGTCGCAGTTCACGGAGGTCGCAAGTTCGCAGAGGAAAATTACACCCAGTCTGCGACCTACGCGAACTGTGTGAACTACGACCTAAAACCGTTTTTTCTCCCCAAAACCGCGTTGTTTCACCTTGTCCTCTGTACGGCCAAATAATACATTTACGCTGAAGTTCTATGTAGCTTTTTGATCTAAAGTTGCACTTTAGTGAAACATTTTTTTATTTTTGTAAAGTGACGTTGGTGTGGTGAGGCGAAGGGTTATTTTTTACAAGGGGTATTTCGAAGAATTTTTTCTCCGGCAAAGGTCAAAAGTCAGGGATAAAATGATCTGGACATTTACCCTGATTGAGGAACTGGAGAAAATTCCAGAAACATATTTAAAACACATTGAGGGCTCCCGGGGCTTGTATGAGATTCGGGTTCAACTGGGAAACGATATATTTCGCATCTTTTGTTTTTTTGATGAAGGTCAAATCATTGTATTGGCCAATGGCTTTCTCAAGAAAATGCAGAAGACACCTCGAAGGGAGATCCTGAAAGCGGAGAAGATAAAAAGAGAATATGAAGACGAAAAAGCAAAACATCACAACTCTTGAAGAACTCAAGGACAAGCATTATGGTAAACCTGGATCTTCGAGACGCGAGGAACTAGAGGCCGGATATGAACATTTTAAGATAGGGGTTCTTTTGTACCAGGCCCGGCTTGACAAGGGAATGACCCAGGAGGAATTGGCAGAAAAAGTCGGAACCACTAAGTCGTATATTTCCAAAATCGAGAATGATATCAAAGAAGTCAGGATTTCAACGCTGCAGAAAATAGTAAAACTCGGCCTCGGTGGTCGTGTTCAGGTCTCCATTGAATTATAGTTAGCACGCAGCTATTTCTTCTGCGACCTATGCGACCTAAAATGCGACCTTGCGAACTTCGCGACCTGCGACCTAAAAAGCGACCTAAAAAAGCTATCTTTATACAATGAACATCATCGTCACCGGCGCATCGGGCAATTTGGGGCAAGCGGTTGTACGCCAGTTCCTTACAGCGGGCTGGACGGTCATTGGATTGGTGATGCCGGGCGACAAAACACCGCTGGACATTACGGATAAAAAATTCGTGAAAGTGGAGGTTGACCTGGCCGATGAAATGCATACTTCATTGGCACTGGGACGCATCATCAAAAAACGCGGTACTATTGACGCCGCAGTGCTGACGGCCGGAGGTTTTGCCATGGGCGATATTGAAAAAACGCATTCCAGAGATATCCTGCAACAATACAAACTGAATTTCGAAACTACCTTCCACGCCGCGCGGCCGATTTTCCTGCAAATGCTCACGCAGAAAAAGGGCAGGATCTTTATGACTGGTTCCAGACCGGGGTTAGACATGACGATGAGTAAGGGCATGACGGCGTATGGGCTCACCAAATCCCTGATCTTCCGCCTTGCAGAACTGATGAATGCCGAAGCCAAGGGGACCGATGTGGTGACAACAGTTGTGGTTCCTTCTATCATTGATACACCTGTCAACAGGAAGAAGATGAAGGGTGAGGATTTCAGTACCTGGATCGATCCTAAACAAATGGCAGAGGTCATCGAATTTTACACCACACCGGCGGCAGACGGACTTCGCGAACCTGTGCTGAAAATGTACAACAAAGCGTAGCTTCGGGTGTGCCCACCACGCAGCCTACATCTGACTATACACATCGTAACCAAGTAGCCCTCGTGCACGGCGGCAGTGATTATTTTGACGCTGTGGTACAACTCATCCGCCGCGCCACCAAACATATTCATCTCCAGACCTATATCTATGATGAAGACGAGACCGGCAAGATGGTGGCCGATGAATTGATTGCGGCAGCATTACGGGGTGTGAAGGTATATATGTTGATCGATGGCTATGCCTCGAGCGGACTCAGCGATGCCTTCATCCAGCACCTTGAATTTTCGGGTATTCATTTCCGTTATTTTGAACCCGTGCTGCGCAGCCGGAAATTTTATGTGGGCCGAAGGCTGCACCACAAAATCATCGTGGCCGATGGACGAGAGAGTCTTGTGGGAGGCATCAATATCTCAAACAAATACAATGATCTGCCGGATGATCCTGCCTGGTTAGATTGGGCCATGTGGGCCAAGGGGGAAGTGAGCTATGAACTGTTTATAGTCTGCGCTGGTTTCTGGTGCCGCTCCCGCAAGGCAACGCGTGCCATGATCGCTGCGCATCCTTCCCCGGTTTTCCCATCTGAATGGAACTGTGCCGTGAAAGTGCGGCGGAATGATTGGGTACGGCGCAAGAACCAGATCTCCAGAAGTTACATAGAGATGTTTGATCGCGCGGAGCAGCACATCATCATCATGAGTTCTTATTTTTTACCCGGCCGCGTGATCCGAAGAAATATTGCCAGGGCAAGGGCACGCGGTGTAAAGGTCTCCGTGATCCTAGCCGGCAGTTCTGATGTGATGATAGCCAAATATGCAGAGCGATTTATTTACCGATGGTTGTTGCGCCTGGGCGTGGAGATATTTGAATACCCAAAGGCCGTGCTTCATGCGAAACTCAGCACCTATGATCGGGTATGGGTGACTGTTGGGTCATATAATGTAAATGATATCAGTGCCTATGCTTCCATAGAACTCAACCTTGACGTGATGGACGATGCTTTTGGCATGCAGGCTGATGGATGGCTGCGGCGAATTATTGATGAAGATTGTGATACCATCACATCAGAACAGTTGCAAAACTACAATGTCCTTACAAGGATCCTGCAGTGGGGGAGTTATGAGATTTATCGGGCCGTGTTCTTTCTTTTTACGTTTTACTTCCGGCAGGAAAAGACCAAAAAATGACAAATATGTATATAATATTTGTCATTTTTTCGTAAATTGAGTGCATGAAACGGGTAGTTGTCATACTTTGGAAAGGTAGATCGGAGCATCCGTTTGAAGTGTTTTCAAACCTGAAGATCCTGTGTGAAAAGTATCCTGCGTTTAACTACAACACCCTCAATAATTATCTATCCAAGCTTAAAATGCCCTATGATAAAGACGATGTAAGGATCGAGCGCAAACTTGTACTGAACAAAAGCATACCAAAGCGCGAGATCAAACCTGTTTTACGGCGCGTAAATATGCGATTGAACGATGAAGAGAAACAGAATCTTGAATTTTGGTTATCGCGTCCTGTTGCGGAAAGAATTGCTGCTGTGACAAGGTTGAGTGCACAATTGAAGAAAAACCGGAGTGAACGGATGGATAAAACGGTGTATCGTAAACGTAAGCAATGAACATTGAGAGAGATTTTGCTGACTTTGTGGCATTGTTGAATAAGCATGCGGTGGACTACATGGTAGTAGGAGGATATGCGCTGGCTTTCCATGGTGAGCCCCGCACAACTGGTGATATGGATATATGGATTGATTGTACAGAATCCAATGCCAGAAAAATGGTGATCGTGATGGTTGAGTTTGGCATGGGTTCAATTGGGTTTCGCTGGGAAGATTTTGTAGAGCCTGGGATCGTTAATCAGATTGGGCAGCCTCCGCTACGTATTGATATACTTAATGAAATAGACGGCGTAACATTTGCTGAGGCGGCAGGCGGCAGGCAATTCTTCAAATCCGGAAATTTGCGCATTCCATTTATAGGCAGGGAAGATTTTATCAAAAACAAAAAAGCATCTGGTCGAAAGAAAGACCTTGCAGACATAAGGCGGATTAAACCAAAACGTGGAAAAAAAGATCAATAGTTTGTATGTCAGATTGCCTATTCGGTTATTCAATCACCAGTTTCTGCTGATATACTGCGCTACCACCAGACACCTTCAAAAGATACATTCCTTTTAGACTAACGGGTACGGTTAGTTGATATTGACCACCAGATGCACGATCTGTTTTCGGCAACACCACACGGCCCGTCATGTCCGTAAGTTGGATGGTGATTGCTTTGTTGCCGGAAAGATGATTCACATTGGTGAGGTAACCACTGGCAGGTGCGCCTGCAACATTATCGCCATAATTATTACTGTTTGCCGTACTGATCTCTGTTCCCTGCATCTGGATGATGAGGATGAGATTGCCTGCGGCAATGGGGGTTGTACCGATGCCGATGGGCCCCAAGTTAATAGTAGTTGCACCCACGTTTACTGTTCCTTTACCGGGATAATGTGTATTGGGATTGGTATTCAGGAGTATTTCTTAAATGTTTGTATATCAAATGTATAAATAATATAATATTTAGATATACGTGTATTCAATATGCAAATACCCTTTTGAAAAACGCTCTAGTCGAATTACCATTCCACTGCGCAAACCGTCCTCGCTGCACTACCAGACTATTGTCGCCTCTGTGATCCAGGTAGTAATGAAAGGCAAAAGGCTGCGTGGGATCATACCAGCCCACTTCCTGTCCAAACCGCAGATCATTGAAAACGATCAGACTATCTTGCTGCGTCACGGTATACCAGCCCTGCGAAAAACGTTTCAGGTTCTCCACTTCCTCGTGATCGCGAATATCTTTCAACAGGTGTTCATTCCGTGGGAAGAAGTTGAGCCGAAGCGTGTCTTCCGAATCAAAGAAACTCCGATAGCCTATCTGGAATCCGTCTTTCTGTTCCATCACCACAAAATACAGCCAGGTGTTGAAGGGCGTAGGTGTGGTAAAGGAGCGTGAGTAAGCGATCTTTTGTTCGTCTGCAATGCGGTAAATGTCTTTGGTGACGATGTATTTGTTGAACAATGCGAAACTAAGATAGATGAGTGTGCATCCGATGGCCGTCCATGCCCATCGCACACGATGGATATGGTCCATAGGTTTAAAAAGCAGGAAGAGGCACGCAATGCCGCCGAAAATGGAGAACATCGGATCCACCACAAAGATGGTGTGGAAGCTCACGCGGTACTGCGAGAAAGGTTCATACCAGCCCGTGCCATAGTTGTTGAATGCATCTAAAAAGAGGTGAACAAAAATTTCCGTGCCAAGGAAAAAGATCCATTTGCGCAGGGAGATATTATGGGGCCGATGAAATCGCTCAGCCGTCACGGCCAGTAAAAATGTGGCCAGCACGGCGAAGAGGATCGAATGGGTGAAGCCGCGATGCGCCACCAGCTCCGCCGTGGGACTAAGCCATAGCGCGTTTAGGAAATCGATATCAGGAATACTCTGCGCCAGTGCTCCCCAGATCATGGCCTTCTTGCCGAACTGCTTATCCGTAAACAATTCGCCGACGACGGCGCCGAGGGCGATGTGGGTTAATGAATCCATTCATTGTAAAAATACTGATAACTTTAATGCCTGTTGTGGGGAAAGGGAGAAGGTAAAGGGAGAAGTGCGAAGACTGCTTCCACCTTTCACCTTCCACCTTTATCTTCTCCCTTAACCAAACTTTTAGGAAATTAGACTGTTAAAAAGAAATGGGAGTGTTTAAACAAATCGCCGAATACCTCTATCTCCGGAAGAAGGACCCTAACCGCCCGGATTCCAGCTACGTGAAATATATGCACGGGATCAACCGGATCTCGATCCT
>JBKCVJ010000020.1:0-5806 GCA_046317915.1 Sphingobacteriales bacterium | reverse complement strand
TCCGCGCCAGTTGGAGTTACCGCCAAACATCCCCGAAGTGGATTCTGCAGGATCATATTGAATGTAAAGCCCTTGATGATCAAGATTAAAATGCAAAGGATTCTTCTCATGGAACTTTGATAGTGAGCGGATACCACCCGGGGCAAGAAACTCCTGTTCATCCAGCATACGCTGTAGAATGAATACGAGCTTCTCCTTGCTGATCAATGAAAGTAAGATGTCATTGTTTTCTTTCTTCTCTTCGTTGGGGAGGTAGCGGTTTCTTTCCTGCCGATATGTTTTAAACCAGTGGGTTCTTTTTTTAAAATCACTCAGCTTTTCCAGCGTGGAAGATTTGATCACTGAGACGGCATACAGCACACTCAGGCCAACCACAGATCTTACTTTCACCCTGCTCCAGGATCCGTCTGGCGCATTGATCACATCATAAAAAAAATCATCTTCGTGGTCCCAGAGATGCGCTTCATTCAACGATGATGCGATCAGTACAAAGTGTTCATAGAACTTAGTGGCCACATCTTCAAACGTATCATCATGCACGGCAATCTCCAATGCGATGTCCATCATGTTTAGCGCATACATCGCCATCCAGCTGGTGCCATCCACCTGGTCCATCGTATATCCGGGTGGAAGCGCGCTTCGGTTAACGATCGCGATGTTATCGAGACCCAGGAAACCGCCCTCAAAAATATTATTACCGTTGCTGTCTTTTCGGTTAACCCACCACGTGAAGTTGATGAGCAATTTCTGGAACACGCGTTTAAGGAAATCTACATCGGCCCTGCCATGTACCGTTTTTTCAATCCGGTAGATACTGAGACAGGCCCATGCATGCACGGGAGGATTCACATCCGAAAAGTTCCATTCGTATGCCGGAAGCTGCCCTTCAGGATTCATATACCACTCCCGCAACAAAAGCGTCATTTGGTTTTTCGCAAATCCAGGATCTGCAAAGGCCATGGGAATGCAGTGAAAAGCAAGGTCCCACGCGGCATACCAGGGATACTCCCACTTATCAGGCATCAGCAGGATATCACGGTTGTTGAGGAAAAGCCAATTGTGGTTTCGTCCGCGCATTCTTTCCTGTGGTGGCGGTATGCCATGCGAATCTCCCCTGACCCAAAGATCAACATCGTAATAATAAAACTGCTTGCTCCACAACAGGCTGGACAACGCCTGGTGCATGATCTTCCGCAGGTCCTGGTCTTCCGCATCCGGCGCAAGGCAGGTGAGAAATTCCATTGCTTCCTTGTATCGTTGATTGATGACTTTATCTGCTGGTTTCAATGCGTCTTCCTCCACCTTCGTATTGCATAGACGCAGATAGATATCCGCTTTTTGTTTGGCCTTTAGCTCTAATCTATACACAGGAGAACACTTGGTTCCCGATGTCTGATCTGCTACAGGTATAGATGCTTTGTTGACGATGTATTCATGAAAGGCATCCTTGAACAATTGATGCCCGCTATCCGTATTGAATAGCTTTGCTTTATTGGTTTCATTTTCTGTAAAAAGTATTTCACTCGGTGAGCTGAAATACAAATAGTATGTTCCCAAGGAAGCGTGCTGTGCCTCTACATGCAACTTGTTTGTGTTGTCTTCTTTTTTATGGATCGATGGCTTTTGGGCATTGGGATTGAACGACCAGTTATTCCTGAACCAGAGGGTTGGCAACACCGTGATGGGTGCGGGATTGTTGCTGCGGTTTATGACTGTGATCTTGATGAATATATCCGTGTCAGTGTTCTTGCTATACTCCGTGAACACATCGAAATAATTTCCATCGTTCATCACACCGGTATCCAGCAATTCATGCTCAGGATCAAACTTAGATTTACGCGCATTCTCCTGTACTAACTTGGCATACGGAAACTCAGCCTGCGGATACTTATACAACATCCGCATATAGCTATGCGTAGGGGTGTTATCGAGATAATAGTAAAGCTCCTTACAGTCTTCCCCGTGATTGCCTTCGTTGTTGGTGAGACCAAACATGCGTTCCTTCAGGATCGGATCATTGTGGTTCCACAATGCAAGTGCAAAGCAGAGATGCTGATTGTAATCAGAGATGCCGGCTATGCCATCCTCGCCCCAGCGGTAGGCGCGGGAGCGCGACTGATCATGCGAGAAATAATTCCACGCATCGCCATTATCACTATAATCTTCCCTGACGGTTCCCCATTGCCTTTCGCTGAGGTAGGGTCCCCAAACTGCAATGGGCACGGGCCGGGAAGCGTGTTCATCCAGTCTTTTCTGCTCTTCGGTTGTGAATAGTTTTTCCTTCATGGGTTATGTTTATCCGCCTTCTGCGAAGCCTTCAAATACAGTCATGCCGCCATCAATAAATATGCTGGCGCCGGTGATGTAGTCAGACATATCTGAAGCCAGGAAAACGGCGAGGTTGCCGATGTCCTGCGGTTGACCGATGCGGTTGTATGGGATGAGGGTCATGAGTGCCGACAGCGCTTCCGGTGTGCTCCATGCGGCCGTGTTGATCTTGGTTTGGATGGCACCTGGGCAGATGCTGTTGACTCGGATCTTCTGCCCGCCGTATTCCTGCGCAAGGCTCTGCATCAGCATCTTGATCGCGCCCTTGGAGGCCGCATAGTTTACATGTCCGGCCCAGGGAATCAACTCATGTACGGAACTCATGCAGATGATCTTTCCGGCAGCAACACTTTTTTCTTCCACCACACCGCGGCGTAAAAACTCGCGAATGGCTTCTCTTGCGCAAAGAAATTGACCGGTAAGGTTAACATCGATAACTGTATTCCACTGTGCTATGGTCATTTCGTGAAATGGCGCATCTTTCTGCAAACCGGCATTGTTGACCAGGATATCGATGGTCCCGAACTCAGCGAACATTTGTGCGAACATAGCCTGCACTTCATCTTCTTTGCTCACATCGGCTTTGATGGCGATGGCCCGGCTCCCACCGGCCCTGATTTTTTCAGCCACAGCTTCCGCCGTTTCAGGACTGGAAATGTAGTTTACGACCACATCGGCCCCTGCCGCGCCAAGGGCAATGGCCACGCCCTCACCAATACCCGAGTTGGCACCTGTAACCAGTGCAGCCTGGCCTTTTAAAGAGATCTGCATGTTTTTTCTTTTAAAACTAACTCCTATTCCCAAAGAATGTTGCAGATATCTGTCTCAAGATGATAACTGTCTGTTATATCGCTAAGTTTTATGAAATTTGCAGGATGGAATGGAGCAAGTACTTTTTTATCCTTTCAAACATCGCCGGCCGTTACATCGTTTTTGCCGGCCTATCGTTCCTGGTGCTATATGTCATTTATCGGAATAAAACCCGCCTAAAAAAAATACAAGTCAAGTTTCCCGCCAAAAAAGACTACCTGCGTGAGATCGGATATTCATTAATGACCATCGCCATCTTTGCTGCTATTCCTTTGGTGATGCTCAATACGTCTATCCGCCCATACACTACCTACTATACAGACATCAATCAGCATGGAAAGGTTTATTTTTTTCTTGCCTTCCCCCTGATGCTGATCATGCACGATACTTATTTCTATTGGGCACATCGGATCATGCATCATCCCTCGATGTTTAAATGGGTGCATCTTGTACACCACAAGTCAACCAATCCATCCCCATGGGCAGCATATGCTTTTCACCCGCTGGAAGCGATTGTGGAAACAGCCATTGTACCCATCTTCCTCTTCACCATACCTATTCACACTTACCACTTGCCCATGTTCTTTTTGTTCATGATCATCTATAACGTATACGGGCACCTGGGATATGAGTTGTATCCGAAAGGATTCAGCAAACATCCCATCGGCAAATGGATCAACACATCCGTTAACCATAATCAGCATCATCAATTCTTCAAAGGCAATTACGGGTTGTATTTCCTTTTCTGGGACAGGATCATGGGAACCATTCGGCCGGATTATGATGATCAGTATGAAAAAGTGAAAGCTTAATGGATCAGAAACCAGTGATCATTTATTGTTACGATGCATATTGCGGCTGGTGCTTCGGCTTCAGTAAAGTCATCAGGCGCTTATTTGAAGAGTACAAAGAAGTCTTTGATTTTGAAGTGTTGTCTGGCGGGATGATCCCTAAAGAATCTGCGCAACCCATCGGAATAATGGCCAGCTATATCAAAGAAGGCTATAAGCGTGTGGAAGAACTCAGTGGCGTGAAATTTGGCGAAGATTATCTTTGGCATATCAACAACCCTGATCGATCGGATTGGTTTCCACATTCCGAAACGCCAGCTGTTGCGCTGGCGATCTTCCGTGATTATCACCCACACGATACCATTTTATTTGCAACGGACCTGCAAGATGCTTTGCATGTAGAAGGTCGTGATCTGACCGATGGTGAAGCATACAGGCATCTGCTGGAGAAATACGATATTCCTGCTGATGCATTTTATGAGCGATTAAACAGCGATGAATACCTCGACAGAGCCAGACATGATTTTGCGATGGTCAAACAATTACAAGTCACCGGATTTCCTGCCGTTTTGTTACAGGCCGACGAATTAAAATTCTATCTCCTCGGCAGAGGCTATACAGATTATGATACGATGAAGGAGCGTTTTGATCAAGTGATCAATGAATTGTCATTGCAAGTGAAGTAGCCGCGCTGCATTACTGTAGTATACTTTCTTCAGGATATTGTCTGGCAGTCCGAGCCCGTACATTCTCCAAAATGCGTGATACTTTTTGTGGTAAGGGAAGTATTCGTCATTGGTTTCCAATACGCGGAAATAAGTACTGTATTCTTCGGGTACCCATGAGTCTTTCCCAAACAGGATCCTGTCCTGGTACTTTTCAAAAAATGCTTTCGCCATTTTTGGTTGCCTGCCTAGTTCGGCAATCACGGCGCCAAACTCTACCACAATATTGGGGAGTTTATCCATCAACTGCGAGAGTCTTCCGAGGTCATTGGGCAACCATCCGAAATGCGCAGCGATGTAGGTTGTTTTAGGATTGTTGGCAAACATGGTTTGCTGTTCTTTGATCAGGTCTTCCCAGGGTACGGGATTGTCATTGCCTCGTACCCGATTAGGATGTGTCACCAGTTCAAGCCAGCGTTCATTGTTTTTATCGATGGGGTCCCAGAAAGATTTCGGATCAGCGGTATGGATCAGCACCGGGATCTTCAACTCTGCGCATTTCTGCCAGACGGGATTCAGCCTTGGATCGTCTACCCGTACCCGTTTGCCATCTTTATCTTTCACAGAGAAGCCCAGGTTCTTGTACACTTTCAAACCTTTCGCACCATTCTTTACATCCTGTTCCAGTTGGCCGGCTGCTTTTTCTGCCCAGCCGGGATTGCCTACGCCCGACCAGTCTACGTTTGCGAAAACGATGAAACGATTGGGATAATGCTCGCTGATGTTTTTGACAGACTGCCTGATCTTATCGCCACTATCTCCACTCAGGTTGACCATGATGGCCATATTGAGTTTGTCCATTTCTTTGATCAGGCTACCCAGGTCCATCGTGGGCATATTGAACTGATGATTATGGATATCGATGAAGGGAAATTTTGCACGGGTCGTTTTGTGTTCAGGCACCACCAGTGTGGAGGCGGGTTCATATTCCTCGAAGTCCATTTTGGGTCTTTGCTGGGCTTGTGAACAGTTGGTGAGGCTAAGCAGCAAGCCTGCGACGATGAGTTGGTTGCGCATGTAAGGGATTGTGGTGCTCAAATTAGCGAAATGGTTATAATGACACAAACCGCTGAGAAAATTGCCTTACTTCACCATCAATGACGTAGATTTAAGATTATAAACCATATAAAAAACTTGTATTATGGCCATCGT
>JBKCVJ010000019.1:0-23322 GCA_046317915.1 Sphingobacteriales bacterium | reverse complement strand
GAAAAAGCTGAAATACGATGCCGTGTCTTTGGTGACGGGCATCAACTTGGCATAGGTAGACCGGCTCAGGGCCTGTATACCTCCCATGACAAAACCGATGAGGGATGCAAGAAGATAGAATCCGTTTACATCACCTGACTTAGTGGTATAACCGAGATAACAGAGGAAGATCCAGAACACTACGCAGAGCATAATGGCTGGAATGTTCCCGAGTTTCCCGGAAAGCATTGCAATAAGATATGCTCCTGGAATAGCGATCAGCTGGATCAACAGGATGGCGATGATGAGGTTTTGTTGGGGAATTGCCAGTTCGCTACTGGCATATAGTGGAGCAGCCAGCATCACCGTTTGCACGCCCATATTGTAAAAGAAGTACGCACCCAGAAAACTCTTCAGCACGCGTAATTTTTTCAATTCATTCCAGACCTTGCCGAGTTCTTTGTAACCGCTGAACAGCAGGTTGTGTTTTTCACCAGATTCAGCAGCGGGTGCATTGGCAGGGAGCTTAGCCAGGGCCCTGCTACCAAATCCAAACCACCAGAAGCCTACCATCAGGAAGGATATCTGCGAAGCCAGGCCCCCATCGATCCCAAACATATCACCCTTTAGCACCAACACGAGGCTTACCAATTGCAGCAACACACTGCCGATATAGCCCATCGAAAATCCACGGGCACTGATTTTGTCGCGGTCCTCCGGTGCGGCAATCTCGGGGAGGTATGAATTGTAAAATACGATGCTTGACCAGTATCCAACACATGCCAGCACGGTACAGCTAAGGCCCAGCCAGAGGTTATTTTTCCCGTAGAAGAAGAGCATTGAACAAGCCACGGATCCAAGGGTCATGAAGAACCGAAGGAATTTTTTCTTGGTGCCCCGGTAGTCTGCAATAGATGACAATAGCGGAGACATCAATGCTACGATCAGGAAGGCAAAAGAAAGGGTATAGTTATACAGTGCGGTATTCTGAAAATCGAATCCAAGAAAATGTACGATGTCTACCGTTGTGTTGTTATTGTCTCCTGTCATACTTTCATAGTATGCCGGGAAAATGGTGGATGTGATCACCAGGTTATATACGGAATTGGCCCAATCATACATGGTCCAGGCACGAACAATATTTTTCGGTGCGGTAGTGTTGGTGGTAGTCAATCTTCAATAATTAAAGTGTCAAAAGTCAAAAAAAGGTATCCAAAATTTTTGACTTTTGTCTTTTGAATTTTGACTTCTATAATTTCCCGGCCGCAATCAGGATGAATAATATAATCCCAAGGATGATCCGGTAGATGCCAAAGATCCTAAATCCGTTCTTCTGCAGGTAGCTGATGAAAAATTTGATGGCGAGGATGGCTACAATAAATGCAACAACGCAGCCGATGAGAAGGGTGCTTAGGTTGCCGGTATTGAGGACTTCAGGGCTGTCTTGGTAAACATCCCATAGGCTTTTGACTGTTGCTGCCATCATGGTAGGCACAGCCAGAAAAAACGAAAACTCTGCTGCAGCAGAACGGGATAGTTTTTGCTGCATGCCGCCGATGATGGTGGCGGCGCTTCGGCTCAAGCCTGGGAACACCACCGCCAGTACCTGGTAGCCACCGATGGCGAGGGCCTGCTTATTGGTGATGTCTTCCTCACGCAGGGTCTGCGGATTCTTGAACCATCGGTCCACAAACAACAACAAGATACCGCCGAGAAAAAGAATGATGGCGATGATCAATGGTTTTTCCAATACCTCATCAATGTGTTTCTTCAGCAACGCGCCAAAGACCAGTGCAGGCAAAATGGCAACAACCAGTTTGATATAGAAAGAAAACGACTTAAAGTCCAGAAATTTTTTCCAGTACAACACCACTACAGAAAGGATGGCGCCAAACTGGATCACGATCTCAAACAGTTTGGTGAACGGGTCCGTATGAATCCCCATAAAGGCAGAGGTGATGGCCATATGCCCCGTAGAGGAGATCGGTAAAAACTCGGTAATGCCCTCAATAATGGCAATGATGATGGCCTGGATGGTGCTCATGCGCTATCAGGCTTTGGGCCTCTTCATGATGGCGTATACTTCAATCATCAAACCTGCAATGATTAGGATAGGAGCGATGGTGATCCTGCGGAGACTATAGATTTCGTTATCGTTAAATGCAGTTGCTGTCTCGCTTTTACCACCTGCCATCAATAACAGACCCACGAGGATCACGGCGATGCCAATGCCCATCCACAGGTAATTGTCTTTCGTAAACAGCTCGTTTTTCTTATTTTCCATGGCCGCAAGATAGTATTTTTTAGTTCGCAGGTCGCAGGTCGCGAGGGCGCTAATCCCTCCCCCTAACTCCTTCCCCTAATATAGATCGTCCAGCTTCATTTTCAGGTACTTGGTTACGCTGCGGTGGGTACTGAAAAAGGTAATGCCGATGCCCATCACAATAAGGGCGAGGAAAAGCAGCACCATCAGCCCATTGTCCCGCAGGGCCTTGATTTCCGGCAGCCACCATCGTTCCACACTATAGACGATCACCAGGATGGCTGCTATGGCCAAAACGGCCGATACCAGCCCGTTGATGATCGCTTTCCGATCAAACGGTTTAGAAATAAACCACCGGGTGGCCCCTACCATCTGCATGGTTTTGATGATGAACCGATGGCTGAACATGGCCAGTTTGATGGTATTATCGATCAAAACAATGGCGATAAGGCTTAACAAGGCGGCAATAACCAACAGCACCACCTCCACTCGCCGCACCATGGCATTCAGGCTGTTCACCACTGCATCGGGGTATTTAACCTCGCTTACGATGAAGAACTTCTGCGCATCTGCTACAATACCGGGTAGGCTGTCTTTATTAACGTATTGAGGTTTTAAGTAATAATCTACGCTGGCCGGAAGCGGGTTATAGTCCAGCACTTTGTTCCAGTCTTCATTGTTATCTCCAATGAACTTCTGCTTGGCCATCTCTTTGGTCACATATTCCACTTTAGTGGCATAGGGCCGCTGTTGTACATAGTTCAACAATGAGTCGATCTCTTTCTGCGGACTTCCTTCCCGGATGAATGCGTGCACCTGCACGTTTCCTTTGAAATAATTCTCCAGTTTGCTGGCATTGATCACGATCCAGCCCAGAAGGCCAAGGATAAACAAGACCAGCGCCACGCCAAGGATAGACATGAAATAGCTGGGTTTGCTTCTTTTAAGGGAGGTTTTGCTGATTTCGCTCATGGAGTTAGGTACTTTGGCCGATAGAATAATGGGGTTAGTTGTTATTGGGTTATCAGTTATTCCAGGAAATAACAAATAACAACTAACCCAATAACCTGCTCAGCTTCAAATGTAGGCAATTTAGCCCGTTTACGTACCTTTGCAGCCACCAAAACGGGGCCTGATTCACATAAAATTATGAGTTCTGCGTAGCCCCGGTGATGATGTTTATGGAGTATAATTTCAGATCGATCGAACAAAAATGGCAGAAGGCCTGGAGCGAGCAAGGTGTTTATAAAGTGTCTAACCAATCCGCCAAGCCAAAGTTTTATGTGCTGGATATGTTTCCCTACCCCAGCGGCGCGGGGTTGCATGTTGGCCATCCGCTGGGCTATATCGCCAGTGATATTTTTTCAAGGCATAAGCGACTGAAAGGATTCAATGTTTTGCATCCGATGGGGTATGATTCCTTCGGGCTTCCTGCAGAGCAATACGCCATCGAACATGGTATTCCTCCGGCTGTGTCCACTGCCAACAACATCAATACCTTCAGGGCCCAGCTCGACAGGATCGGATTCTGTTATGATTGGAGCCGGGAAGTACAAACCTCAGATCCATCCTATTACAAATGGACGCAGTGGATTTTTCTGCAACTGTTTGACAGCTGGTTCAACCGCAAGACACAGAAAGCGGAACGTATGGCAACGTTGGTAAGCCTGTTTGAGACGGAAGGCAATGTTGCGCATGAATGCCCGGGTAACCGAAATCTTCGTTTTGGTGCAGCAGATTGGAAAGGATTTAGTGAAAGGGAGAAGCAGGAAGTTCTAATGGAGTATCGCCTGGCTTATTGTGGCTATGGTGAAGTGAACTGGTGCGAGGCCCTCGGTACCGTTCTGGCTAATGATGAAGTCATCAATGGCGTGAGTGAGCGCGGTGGTTTTCCTGTGGTGCGTAAGAAGCTGCGCCAGTGGTACCTGCGGATTACGGAGTATGCAGACCGGCTGATCGCCGGACTGGAAACGGTTGAATTCAGTGATAGCATGAAAGAGATGCAGACCAACTGGATCGGGAAAAGTTATGGTGCGGAGATCGATTTTAAGATCGATGGATTTGATCAGCATTTGAAAGTGTATACTACGAGGCCGGACACTATTTTCGGCGTGGATTTTATGGTGATTGCACCGGAACACGAACTGGTGGCAAAGATCACCAGCGCGGGTCAGCAGAACGCGGTAGATGAATACCTTGCTTATGTCAACAGCAGGAGCGAGCGAGAGAGGATGGCGGAGAAAAAGATCACCGGCGTCTTTACCGGCGCATATTGTGTAAATCCATTTGACGGGAACAAAATTCCGGTGTGGATCTCGGAATATGTGTTGGCGGGCTATGGAACTGGTGCCATCATGGCGGTGCCTTGCGGCGATGAGCGTGATTATAAATTTGCAAGACATTTTAATATTCCCATTACCAACATCATTGGCGAAGCCTTCAATGGCGAAGATGCCAATGCTACCAAGGATGCGATGTTGGAAAACAGTGGCTTCCTGAATGGCGTGGTGATGAGGGACGCTACCGATGTGGTGTTGAATAAACTTGAACAAGACGGTATTGGTACGAGGAGGGTGAACTACAAAATGCGGGATGCTGCGTTTAGTCGTCAACGTTATTGGGGCGAGCCATTCCCGATTGTATGGAAAGATGGCGTGGCCCTGCCGCTGCCGGAGTCAGCCCTTCCTGTAACGCTTCCGCACCTGGATGAGTTGAAGCCCGGTCCGGAAGGGGAGGGGCCCTTAGCGAACCTGGCAGATTGGAAGCACTATGATGGTGGCATTCGCGAGGTGAACACTATGCCTGGCTACGCCGGTTCTTCATGGTACTTCCTGCGTTACATGGATCCTGGCAACGATGCAGCCTTTTGCAGCAGGGAAGCCAGTGATTACTGGAACCAGGTTGATCTGTACATCGGTGGTACAGAACATGCGGTTGGTCATTTGTTGTACAGCCGGATGTGGACGAAGGCATTGTATGACCTGGGGTATGTTGGGTTTGACGAACCGTTCAAGCGTCTGGTGAACCAGGGGAAAATTGGTGGTGATTCACGTCTGGTGTACCGTGTGCGCGGCACCCATGAATTTGTATCTGCCGGATTGAAAGATCAATATGAGACCGATGAGTTGCATGTGGATGTGAACATCGTGAATGGTTTTGAGCTTGACATGCATGCATTTAAGAAGTTCAAACCTGACTATGCAGAGGCAACGTTTATTACAGAAGATGGGAAATACATCTGTGGCAGCAGGTTGGAGAAGATGAGCAAACGCTATTTCAATGTGGTGAATCCCGATGATGTGGTGGAGCGATATGGCGCTGACACCTTCCGTATGTATGAAATGTTTCTTGGTCCGGTAGAGCAGGACAAGCCCTGGGATACCAAGGGTATAGAGGGCGTACATCGGTTCCTTAAGAAACTGTGGCGACTGTTTGCCGATGAAGAAAAGGGCAAGCTTTTGGTTAATGATCAGGAGCCTACGGACGCGCAATGGAAAGCATTATACAAGATGATCCGCAAGGTGGATGAAGATACGGAGCGTTTCTCCTTCAATACTGCCGTAAGTGCCTTCATGATTGGTGTGAATGAACTCTCAGACCTCAAAACCCATCAACGGAAGATCCTGGAAAAGCTGGCCGTTTCACTGGCAGCTTTTGCACCTCATATTGCAGAAGAGCTCTGGCATCTGTTGGGCAAAGAAGGAACCGTGCTGAACGCACAGTGGCCGGCAGTAGAGGAAAAATACCTGGTGGAAACGGCGAAGATGTATCCCGTGGCCATCAATGGGAAAACCCGCACAGAGATGAGCATTGCGCTGGACGCCACCCAGGAACAGGTGGAAGGAATGGTGCTGCAGGACGAGGTGGTGAAGAAATGGCTGGAAGGAAAGCAGCCCAAAAAGATCATCTATGTGAAGAACAAGATGATCAACCTGGTGGTATAAACTTCAACAAAGGAGCGCCATTGCTGTTATACTCGTAAATTAGGGTATGGCAAAACCTACATTTACACTTATTGACGCCCTGCGGGAAACCGCGCAGCGTTTGCGGAACGGGGCGCATTATGCCTGGGGTAACCATGGCGTATGTAACTGCGGAAACCTCTTGCAGGTGCTTACGGATTGCACGGGCAAGGATATCCTGGCCTATGCACATACGGGTATTGGTGAATGGACGGAACTCGCTAACGAATATTGTGGTGTGTCTCAGCTACCTGTAGACATGCTGATCTCCAAACTGATGGAAGCGGGGCTGAACAACAAAGACATTCACAATATTGAATACCTGGATAACAAGGAGGTACTTACGAAACTACCGGGTGGCTTCCGATGGCTGAAGCGGAATAAGCGGGAAGACGTAATTGTTTATTTTGAGACTTATGCTGACATGTTAGAGCAACAACTTAACAGCGCAGTAATACAACAACGCAGAAACTTAGCAAAAAGGCGTGCTGCAACTGTTGACTTGCCAGTTGCTGAGTTGCTGAGTTGCTGAGTTATTGAGTTATTGAGTTGCTAATCTGGTTTCCTGCTATTTTTTCTTCTTGATCAGTCTCACTGTTGCGCTGGTTCCTTCTGTGCTTTCAAGCTTCGCTTCATATCGTATGCTGTTACACCAGGCGATCAAGAGAGAAGTGTTGGGGGGTATGGTGCCGAGGTTTTCTGCAACCATCGTTAATTCATTTTCTTCATTCAGGTCTTTGGCTGCGATCCAGAATTCAATGGGCTCAGCAGCCAGCAGGATGTGCTTCTGCATCAGTTTCCCGTTCAAGAACAAGGCAATCGAGTCCCCATCAATTTCTGCGTGATCATAGAAGCGCAGCAGGATGGAGTCTGCTGTTACGGGAATATCTGCAACGTATACTTTCTTTCGTTGGGCAAACATCTCTTCCACATTGATGTTCCGGGGTAGTGCAGCATCGGCTATCGGCTCCTTTACAGCAACGGGCAGGGGAGCGGCATCCCCCGTTTTGGCCATATCACCACGGTTTGGAAGATCGGGCCCGGGGTTAAGGTATTGTTCTTTTTCAACCTGCCTGATCAGGTTAGGTTGTCCGGCATAGGTTGGCAAATCCTCCAGCACATCATCCCAGCCGTCTTCAAATAATGGACGTACTACCTTATTCAGATGCACTTCTGCAGGTTTTTCATTTCCGCCATCATCTTCTTTTTTCACTGCATTGCCGTCGAGTTTCATGATGTCCTCGCCGGGGCAGTTGAAATCTGCTGCAAACAGCTGCGCTGTTTTGTTGGGGATCATCATGCTGTTTCCCTTGGAAGTAATCAGGGCTTCGTCCCACCACAATACATCGCCGTCCATCGTCATGCTGCCTTTGATGGCAAAACGCGCATAGTGGGAACCGCTATAATAATAGGCTGTACCGGTGAGGCTATCCCCTACACGGATCAGTTTCAATTCCAGATTATAGGATTTCATTCCGCGCGAGATCTTTCCGCGCCAAACGCCGGTAACCGATTGTGCAATAACGCATTGGGTAACCAGAACAAGAAGAATGATGATAGGGTAAGATCTTCTCATAGCATCAAATAAACGAAGCATATTGTTGTGATATTTCAGAATCGGTTAATTTAACAATGAAATATGACAGCACTACTTCATGATCTGCAAAGGTACTCCATTGATTTTCATTCTGTAGTACCCTTTGATCCGGGAAGGGATCAACTCTCCGCCATTAACCTTACGGCATCAAATACATTGTTGACAGAGGAACTGGTGGCGGATACGGAAGCCTTTTCGGTTTATGTTGACGATGAGCGTCATCGCAGGGCCTGCCGTTACCTTATCGGCGGCTATGGAGAGCACCGGACCATCTACAGCCGAAGTGCGGTATTTGACCAGGAAGAGGAGCCCAGGCGACTTCATTTGGGATTGGATATTTGGGGGGAAGCCGGGACACCAGTTATGGCAGCAATAGACGGCAGCGTTCATTCTTTTGCCTTCAATAATCAGTTTGGCGATTATGGGGCCACCATCATCCTGAAGCACCAATGGCGCGGTCATCTCTTCTACAGTTTGTATGGACATCTTGCGTTGGCGGACCTGCAATTGCAAGTGGGGCAAAGAGTTGCAGCAGGAGCGGTCCTTGCCCATTTCGGAGTTCCTGAAGAGAATGGCTGGTGGCCACCCCATTTGCATATACAGTTAATGGTGGATATCGAAGGAAAATCAGGCGATTATCCCGGAGTTTGCCGATACGCTGAGAAGGACCGTTATCTGGCCAATTGTCCTGACCCGGATCTGTTCTGCCGCCTCTACCAGTATATTTAAACTATGCTTGGAGAGCGTTGAGCCACACCGTACTTTTACAACATGTCCAATGAGCATTTAAATAAGGATAAGGAGGAGTTGAGCCTGATGGACCGGGAGTTTGAAAATCACATCAGGCCTGCTGTGATCAGTGATTTTTCCGGTCAACAAAAGATCATCGATAACCTTAAAATTTTCATCCAGGCTGCAAAGATGCGGGATGAGCCATTGGATCATATTTTGTTTCATGGCCCGCCCGGTTTGGGGAAAACAACGCTTTCAAGGATAGTGGCCAATGAAATGGGGGTGAGCATTAAAGAAACCTCGGGACCGGTCATTGAAAAACCCGGCGACCTTGCCGGCTTGCTGACCAACCTGCAGCGGAATGATGTATTGTTTATTGATGAGATCCATCGGCTGACAACTGTGGTAGAAGAATACCTGTATGCGGCGATGGAAGATTTTCGGATAGACATTATGATTGAATCAGGGCCTAATGCACGGAGCGTGCAGATCAACCTGAGTCCGTTTACGCTTATTGGCGCTACAACAAGAAGTGGATTATTGACCGCTCCCTTGTTGTCAAGGTTTGCGATCAAATCCAGGCTTGAATATTATTCAGCAGAAACACTTAAGGTTATTGTACAGAGATCTTCAGGCATACTAGGCGTTCCCATCACTGCGGATGCTGCCGCAGAGATCGCGAGGAGGAGCCGGGCAACACCGAGGATTGCCAACGGATTGTTGAGAAGGGTCAGGGATTTTGCACAGGTGTTGCGCAACGGGAGCATTGACCTGGGCATCACCCAACACGCTCTTAAAGCACTGAGTGTGGATGAGTATGGGCTGGATGAAATGGACAACCGGATTCTTCTGGCCATCATCGATAAATTCAATGGAGGCCCGGTAGGCCTCTCAACTATTGCGACGGCAGTAGGAGAAGAACCCGGAACGATAGAGGAAGTGTATGAGCCGTTTCTCATCCAGGAAGGATTTCTAAAGCGTACCCCGCGCGGAAGGGAAGTCACTGGCAAAGCTTATGAACATTTGGGGAAGTATCCGGGTACCAAGGGAGATGCTTTGTTATTTAGTTAGTCACTTAGGTTCATGCTGAATAGACTTCAGACATATTTGATTTGCGTTTGCATGCTGATGCCCTTTATCATGAGGGCACAGTACTATAACCTTGCTTTCAGAAACTATAGCAGTGCCAACGGATTGTCTCAAAGTGAGGTGAACTGTGTGTACCGGGACAGACTTGGTTTCATCTGGGTAGGATCAGAATTTGGGCTTACCCGCTATGATGGCAGGGAATTCTCTACCTATTACCATAAGGTCAATGATTCTACCAGCCTGGGAGAGAATTCAATCAAGGATATTACGGAAGACAATGATGGCGCCATATGGCTTGCCATCGGCGCCAGTGGAGTAAGTCGCATGGAGCCCACAACGAAAAAATTCACAAACTTCAAACCGAACAAACAGGGCACCAGCGTTCTTAGTGATAACGTAAAGTGTATTGCCACGGATCACCTTAACAATGTCTGGATAGGACTCGATGACGGTCTCTCTGTGTATGACAACTATCGAAAGAAGTTTTCCAATGCAAGAACTTTATCTGGCACTCGTGATACCCTATCTGTAAACTGCCTGTATGTTGACCGCAGTAGTGGGGTATGGGTGGGTGCTTCATCAGGTCTGTATGTATCCAGGGGAGGGCTGTCTTCTTTAGTTAAAGTGAAGACAAACATCATTTTGAAAAATGTGAATGGTATTCAGTTTGATCAAGACGGGTTGGGCTGGTTGGCCACAGAACGAGGACTGTATAGCTTTAAGGTGATCAGCAGAGACAGTGTTTTAGTATCTAAACCGAAGTTTATCACCATCGATGAAAACTTACATGACATTGAATTTGACTCGAAAGGGAATCTTTGGATTTCAAGTCTCACCAATGGGCTTAGAATATACTTCCCCAAAACAGGATATATCGATAGGTTGCGTGAAGATTATAGCTCATCCAGGGGGTTAACCAGCAATAGGATTCATGATCTGTATAACGATGGAAACGGTGGCATGTGGGTAAGTGGTGAGAATGGTGTTCAGAGTTTTCATGATGACGCACAAAGGTTTAATACCTATGCGGGTTTGTCATCATATGCTGAAAGGGTGCGTGGCTCAACCATGTATGGTGTATTTGCCCGAAATGATTTGATCATATTGGCAACATCTGGCGGTGTCATCATATTTAATCGAAGGGAAGGGGTCTATCTGCCTTTAAAGCAAGAACATGATTTGGCCAGACAAGCGATCCGGTTCCGTGAGGTACATGAAGAAGAGACTGGGCTTTGGTGGATTACTTCTGATGCAGGAATCTTCGAGTTAGTTGAAAAGAACAATGCCTATACGCTTAGACGGCCATCGGGGATAAGGAATAATTGGGTTGCAGGCATTGACGTACGCTCATACCTAAAGGACGAACGATATCTGTGGATGGCGACGTCCAGCAGTGGATTGGTTAGATATGATCTCAGAACACATCAGGCATTTGTGTATAAACACAACCCAATGGATACCACCAGCCTTGGGTCAGACATTACGTATAAGGTGATCAACGATACATCTGGGAATGTTATAGTAGCCCATGATGCCGGGGTATCTTTTCTGAGTGTCTCCCATAATCAGTTCTATAACGTAGGCATTGAAGGAGAACCCGGACACCGATTGAGTAATCGTCAGGTTTTTGATATATATAGTGAAGGCAATAAGCTCTGGCTTGCTACTATTGGCGGTGGTATTAATATCGTTAATAAAGACACGAAGGAGGTTAAAGTACTGACAACAGATCATGGCTTATGTAATGATGCGATATATAAAATGGTGCCTTATCGGGATTCTTTGATGTATTTAGGAACCAACAAAGGACTGTCTGTTCTGAATGTACGGACACTGAGTTTTCAAAATTATGATATCAATGACGGAATGCCGGGTGAGGAGTTTAATATGTACGCCGGGTATGTAACGGAGCGCGATGAAGTTTTCATGGGCACAACTGGTGGATTGATTTCGTTTGAAACAAGGAGTCTCAAGAAAAATATGTTACCCATGGGGATCTTCCTTGCCAGGATGCGAAAGAGCGGCGTGTATCTTAATGATTCAGCTACCTCTGTGATCAATAGCAATAGGGTGATTACAACAAAATATGGAGAGGATCTTTACCTTGAATTTAGTCCTTTGGTATTTTATACCACCGCTGAAACAAAACTGAATTATCGAATTCTTGAGCAGGGCCAGGAGTGGATTGTTGGCGAGGCGGGTGGCTTATTGCCTTTGGTGAAGTTGGAACCCGGAATTTATAACATTGAGGTTCGAATGGTTAACGACAATGGTCTCCGGAATTCCAGTGTGATGGCTTTAAAATTGGAGGTTCTTCCTCCTTTTTGGAAGACCTTGTGGTTCAGACTGGTTGCAGGTGCTATGTTTCTGTTGATCATGTATTTCGCCATCATGTCTTATATCAACAGAAGGTTGGAAAGACAGCGCGTTGAGTTCATGAAACAACAAGCAGTAGAGCAGGAGCGCTCCCGTATTTCTGCTGAGTTGCATGATGATATCGGAGGCGGGCTTACCGCAATCCGGTTGTTGAGCGAAATGAGTCTCGAGCATAGCAGGAATTCCGATTCCAGCAAGTACCTGGAGCGAATCTCTTCGTCTTCCAATGATATCATCCAAAAGATGAACGAGATCGTTTGGGCCTTGAACAACAATAATGACAACCTTCAGAGTCTTATCGCATATACGCGGCAGTACACGGTGGGCTATCTCGATGATCTCAATATCGACTATCATTTCAATACACCGGACCAGATTCCAGACATTGCTGTTTTGGGTACGAATCGAAGGAGTGTATTCTTGTTGGTGAAAGAGGCGCTCAACAATATTGCCAAGCATGCAAATGCCAATAGTGTGGACGTTGATATCTCAATTGATGACGAGCTGCACATAAAGATCCACGACAATGGCGTTGGATTTCATGAAAGCATGATCGTGCCTGGGAATGGATTGGGTAATATGCGTAAAAGGATTCAGTCCTTAAAAGGAGAAATGGTGATCCTCAACGGAATGGGGACCACCATTAAATTTGATATACCGATTAAGAATCTTTATGCCTGATTGGTGACGAGCCTGAAACCGTTGCCGTGAATGTTTACGATCTCAATGGAACTGTCTTCTTTCAGGTATTTCCTGAGTTTCGCAATGTATACGTCCATGCTTCGTCCATTGAAATAGGTGTCACTGCCCCAGATTTTTTTCAGGGCAATCTCCCTTGGCAACAGGTCATTCTTATACTCGGCGAGCATCTTCAGCAACTCATTTTCTTTTGGAGAAAGCGTTTGCATTTTGCCATGAACTGACAGCTCGCGCAGTTTCGGATTAAAATGATACTCGCCGAGATCAAATTCAATATTTGCCTGCTCTCTGTTCAGCTCCTCATTTCTTTTGAGAATCGCCCGGATTTTAAGCAGGAGAACTTCACTATCAAAAGGCTTGGTAATGTAATCATCTGCCCCAAGTTTATAACCCTGGATGATGTCTTCCTTCATCGTTTTGGCTGACAGGAAAAAAAGAGGAACGTCTGGGTTAATGTCCCGGATCTCCTCCGCCAATGTGAAGCCATCCATATGAGGCATCATGACGTCAAGGAGGCAGAGATCAAATTTTTCTCGTTGAAACGCAGCAAGACCCAGACGGCCGTCACGCTCCAGTACAACATCATAATCATTTAACTCAAGGTAGTTCTTGAGTACCATTCCCAGGTTGGGATCATCTTCACAAAGAAGAATTTTGGGTTTGCTGTTCTCTGCCATGTGGTGGAATTTATTGACAAATAAAATTAAACTGTTTAGGCATATAAAAACAGTGCCAATAAATTTTTGTTAATTAGCAAGCGGTTTTCGGTTACTCCTGCAGGTGATAACAGGCTAGTGTACACGTTGAAACCCACAACAGCACTGATTCCATGTCATTAGATGTTCTGATCGAAGGCGTCTAAGATGGTGAACAACAGCAGCCCTGCCGCAATCCCATATGGAAGACCGGTTGAGGCTGGCAGGTTCAGCGAGACCCCAAATTCGGTATATCCGATGATGAATCCGGGCAAAAAACGAACTAAGAGAGGAAAAACAGCTGAAGGCACTCAAACAACAGAAGCATTCTGCCAATCCTGTTCAGTCTTTTCCGGTTTTTGGCATCCCTGAACATATGTGTCATTGAGGTTCTGGTAAACTGCACCAAGTGGATCTTCAGTAATTACCCAATCTGTAATTTTTTGATGCCGGTTTGCCGGCTGGTGCACACACATTTACTAACTTCCGTTCAAATATGATCTAATATGGCAGAATTGGCTGCATTCAAAGAACAAGTGATCCTGGGATACCAGTTCAAGGGGGAACATTTTCAGTTGGGAATTGCGATGCTTGATGGACAGGCAGTGGAGGGTACGCCTGTTCTGGTGCCTTTGCAAACCATGAATCGTCATGGTCTTGTAGCAGGTGCAACAGGTACCGGGAAAACAAAAACACTTCAGGTATTGGCAGAAGGACTCAGCAATGCCAGTGTTCCGGTTCTGCTGATGGATATCAAGGGTGACCTGTCTGGCATTGCTGCTGCAGGTGTGGCCAATGATAAAATCAACCAGCGCCTTCAGCAAATGGGACTGACCTACGCACCTAGTGCTTTTCCGGTTGAACTGATGTCACTCAGTCAGGAGAAGGGTGTTCGGTTACGCAGTACCGTTATAGAATTCGGACCGATCCTTTTGTCCCGGATACTAGGACTCAATGATACACAGGAAGGAGTGGTATCTATGATCTTCAAATATTGTGATGATAATCAACTGCCTCTCCTGGATCTCAAGGATTTTATCAAGACACTTCAGTACGTAAGTAACGAAGGCAAGAAAGAAATCGAAGCGCAATATGGGAAGATATCTACTTCCTCAACGGGAACCATTTTGCGCAAAGTCATTGAGTTGCAGCAGCAAGGTGCAGATCTTTTTTTCGGGGAACCTTCATTTGATATTGAGGACCTCATGCGCATTGCAGATGATGGACGGGGAAGGGTGAGTGTGCTGAGGGTTACGGATATGCAGAGCAAACCAAAACTGTTTTCTACATTTATGTTGAGCCTGCTCGCAGAGCTATATGCAAATCTTCCGGAAGAGGGCGACATCGATAAACCCAAGCTGGTCATGTTCATCGATGAGGCCCATCTTGTTTTCCAGGAAGCCACTGATGCACTTCTTCAACAGATTGAAACTATCATCAAACTCATTCGCTCCAAAGGCGTGGGCATATTCTTTATCACGCAGAATCCGCAGGACGTACCTGCTTCTATACTCAGCCAGCTTGGCCTTAAAGTGCAACATGCCTTGCGTGCGTTTACGGCCGCAGATCGGAAAACCATTAAGCAAGCCGCACAAAACTATCCGGAGACGTCTTTCTATAAAGTGGAAGATCTTTTGACGCAGTTGGGCATCGGTGAAGCGCTCGTAACCTTGCTCAATGAAAAAGGTATCCCCACACCCCTCGTTCATACCATGCTGGTGCCGCCAACGTCAAGAATGGACGTGTTAACCGAACAGGAGATGGATGCATTGGTGAACCAATCGGCACTGGTGAAAAAATATAACCAGGAGATTGATAGTGAAAGTGCTTTTGAGTTATTAACTGCCAGGATAGAGGCGGCCAGCCAGCAAGCAGCAGAACAACAAGCAGAGAAAGAAGCCGAAAAGAAATCAGCAGCCAAGCCGAAGAAAGAGGAATCCATATTTGATAACACGGCAGTAAAACAGGCTTCCCGTACAGCTGCAAATATCCTGACAAGAAGTTTGTTAGGAGCCCTTGGACTGGGTGGCCGAAGGAAAAAAAGCCTTTTCTAGCAATGGATGGCTATCTTATCCATGAAACATATCCCTAAAATAAATAGTGTTGGAAATTAATTTAGGATGTTACTCATTAGAAATCAAACCATTGTGAAAAGACGACAAAACAATTGAAAAAATACTACCAAAAGGGTACCAAACCTCATGTTTTCATCTCTATATTTACAACGGTTTTTCATAGGATATTGGATTTTAAAAACGGGCTGGATGTCTATCCTGGCCCATTTTTTATTTTAGGGCTATCCTGCCTTCCGCGTCAATGTACACAAGGCCCTCCGCTTCCATGGCAGACAATACTTGTAGAAAATGTGGATGTTCTTCTTCCGCAAATGCCCCCCTTAGTTCTGTTGCCGCGCGGGCCGTTTTTTGAAGCAGTTTTTTGATCCTTTCTTCAACTGTTGCGGCCAAGTGTTTGTCGGCTGCTTTTTTTTGCTGTCGGCACACATCACAAATACCACAGACTTCCACCTTGTCGCCGAAATAGTCACAGAGGAGTTGGGTTCTGCATCGTTCCTTTGAACTGATGAATCTCACCATGGCCTGTATGCGTTTAACAAAGGCTTGTTTTCTTTCCAGGTATCGCTCGGGATTAATATACAGGTCTTCCGCTTTCACCCTGTTCTGTAACAAACGGATCTGGGGCGTTTCTTTTCTGGGTTCATACTTGATGGTACCCATAGCTGTAAGCGTGGTCAGGGCTTTTTGTATTTCGGCCACAGAAGCGCGCAGGATCCTTGCCAATTGGTACTCGGAAATTGACGTGGGCTGATCCCATATACCTCCGTAAGTCCTGAGCAGGGCCTTGGTCAGCGGCTCAAGGTCCGGGTGTTGCGCTTCGGCATATTCCAACCCTTCCCGATTGATCGTAAACCAAACCTTTGATGGCTGGAACACTTGCTCACTTCGTTCCAGGATACCCTCCTGATCCATCGCTTCAATAGAATAAATGACCTCAAATACATTCATTCTGAACAGGCGCACAAATTCATTCAGATCAAAAGCAAACAAATGTTCTTCCCCTGTGCCCGCAGCTACCTGGATATGATCACAGAGAGCCTGGTATACTTTGCGGATGGTTTGGATAGAAGGATACCTGATGTCCGGAAGTTTCTCCAACTCCGTTGCAGTAGAAGGTGAGGTCAGCAACACAGCATGTGAGTTTTCACCGTCTCGTCCGGCTCTTCCCGCTTCCTGGTAATAGTGTTCCATGGAATCCGGGCAGTCAAGATGAACCACAAACCGCACATTCGGTTTATCGATCCCCATCCCAAACGCATTCGTGCAAACCATTACGCGGGTATCTCCCTGCAGCCATGATTGTTGCCGTTGGTTACGTAGATCCTGTGGCAAACCCGCATGATAAAAATCGGCTTCTATGCTTTCCTGTTTCAAGAGGTCCGCCATCTCCATGGTGCGCTTTCTGCTTTTGCAATACACAAGACCAGATCCCTTCATCCTTTTAACGATGTCTACACAACGATGGATCCTTGATGCATCGGGCACCACATGATAGGCGAGATTGGGCCGTGCAAATGAACCAGCGAACATGGCACCTTCTTTAAACTTCAATCGGCTCATGATGTCTTGCCTTACATCCGGCGTTGCCGATGCCGTGAGCGCAAGAAAAGGGATGCCTGGTTTCTGCTCCCGAATATTCACAATCTGCATATAAGAAGGTCGGAAATCATAACCCCACTGGGAAATACAATGGGCCTCGTCAACTGCTATAAAACTCAACGGTAGCGCAGGGAGATATTCTTTGAATAGTCTAGACTGCAATCGTTCAGGAGAACAATACAGGAAACGATACTGCCCCGTACAGGCTTTACGAAGGATCGATTCAATCTCTTTGTAATTCATGCCGGTGTGCATGATGAGCGCAGGAATGTCCCGGGATGTCAGGTTGTCTACCTGGTCCTTCATTAATGCAATCAACGGGGAGATCACCAGGCAAAGTCCTTCCATACAAAGTGCAGGTACCTGAAAGCAAATGGATTTACCACCACCCGTGGGTAAGAGTGCCAGGGTGTCCCTGCCTGAAAGTATGGAGGTGATGATGTCCGATTGAAGGGGGCGAAAAGCCTCGTATCCCCAATATTCTAAAAGAATGTCTGAAGGTTGCCTGTTCACACGGCAAATTACTCCACCTTTTTGAAAAACAGTCTTCCAGAATTGATGGCGAGAAAAACATCAGACAATCCCATAGCCAATGCAGCCAGGCCTGGTTGCAGAAATCCGAGCGCTGCAATCGGTATCGCGGCAATATTGTAAAAAAATGCCCAAAATAGGTTTTGTTTGATGGTGAGATAGGTGTGCTTACCAAGACCCATCGCCATCGGAAGTTGTTTCAGGCCATGGTTCATCAGCACTACTTGTGCTGTTTGCAATGCAAGCTGTGAGGCATCGCTCATGGAGATGCCAATGGTGGCTTTTGCCAGTGCCGGAGCATCGTTCACGCCATCGCCAACCATTGCTGTTGGTGCCTGAAGACTCAATGCTTCAATATGGGCTAGTTTTTGCTCCGGAGTTTGTTCTGCCAGCACTTGGTCTATCCCCAGCGCAGCGCCAAGTTGTTCGGTTTTTTCTTTTTTGTCGCCACTCAACAGGATCGTTTTCACACCCCTGTCCTTGAAATACTGCACCACTTGTGCAGCTTCTGGCCGTAGTTCATCTTCCAGATCAATCCAACCTATTAGTTGGTCGTTGTGAAGGATATATACATTTTGCTGCTGCTGGTCTGTAGCATGCGCTGCACCCCTGTATGACACCGCCTTGTAACTGTTTCCATCTTTGTCCGTACCGGTCATGCCGAGTCCCTTGATCTCTTCAATATTTTTCCAGCGGATCTCGGGCTTTGATTTCCAGTTTGCGGCAATGGCTTTGGCTAGCGGATGGGTTGAATATTTCTCAAGTGAATAAACGATGCGTTTGAATTCTTCCTCACGCATGGTGGGATCACTCATGCCAAACGCTGAAATGGTAAATGAGCCCGTAGTGAGTGTACCTGTTTTATCAAACACGATCTGGCGGATGCTTTTGAACAGTTCAAGACTTGTGGCATTTCGGAACAGTACACCGTTTCGTGCACCGCGGCCCAGGCCTACGGCGATGGCTGCTGGTGTAGCGAGCCCCATGGCACAGGGACAGGCAATGACGAGCACTGCAATGCTGCGCTTCAGCGCCATTGAAAAATCATGCAGGAAGTACCAGTTGCCTACCAACGTGAGCAGTGCAATGCCAATCACAACAGGTACAAAAATGGCTGAGATCTTATCTGCGAGTTGTTGAACAGGTGGTTTTTCACCCTGCGCCTGTTTAACCAATTTTAAGATGCGCGAGAGCACCGTTTGGTCGCCTGTTGCAGTAACCTGTGCCTTCACCGTACCACTTGCCAATACACTGCCGCCGATCAAATTATCTTTCGCCACTTTTGGCACGGGAATACTCTCGCCGGTGATGATGGATTCGTTCACTTCCGCTTCGCCCCAGAGGATTTTACAATCGATGGGAACCTGCTCTCCCGTTCTCACCAAAACAAGATCACCTTCTTTCAACAGCGTGTTCTCCATCGGAAAAATATGCTCCTGGTGATCACCATCGTACGCAATCATATTGGCCATCACTTTTTGTGACTTAGCCAGCGATTTTAATGCCCGTTGAGTTGACTCAACGGAGGCATCTTCCATATAGTTTCCGAGGAACACCAGGGTGATAATGGTGGCCGTGGTTTCAAAAAAAAGATAATCCGCACCCCAGCCATTCACCGCACCAAGGAGGCTATATACGAAGGCTGCGGTTGCGCCCAGCGCTACCAACACGTTCATATTGGGAATGCCATTGCGCAGGCTTTTGATGGCAGAGCGCCCAAAATAATCCATGCCAACAATGAATACAGGGAGACAAAGACCGAGTTGTACCCACGGGTTCATCAGCCAGTGCATCGGTATCCATTGATGCAGCATGTGCAGCATCAGGATGGCGGTAAACGGAAGGCAAAACAGGAACCTGCGCAGGTGGTTATGCAGCCAGGGTTTGCGGACCTTCTCCGTACTGCCCTTTCCATCATCCGCCACTGCATATCCGAGGCTATGGATTCCCTTGATCAACTGGGTTGAGTTGGATGTTGCCGCCATGTCAAAGCTGACATCGCCATCAATGGGATTGACTTTCACATTCAGGTTGCCCTGATTTTCCAGGTATTTCCTGATGGTGAGCGCGCAGTTGGCGCAGGTCATCCCCTCAACTTTCCATTGTACGCTTTCCATCTTACAAAGGTACTACGCATCAGGCCTTGAAACGTGGTGAATTAGCGGATTCTCTTGTATTTTACACCGCTATAGGTATGGAAATGACGATCCGTTTTTCATTGGATGAGCTCAGGGAAGCTGCCAGGCAGTTTCTGGACCTGAAAGGAACACACCAGGTCATTGCATTGCACGCACCCATGGGTGCCGGAAAAACGACCTTTGTGCATGCCTGTTGCGATGTGCTCCAGGTCAAGGATGCCGTTGGCAGTCCTACGTATTCCATCGTCAATGAATATCTCTCCCCCACAGCCGGGACCATCTATCATATCGACCTCTATCGGTTAAAAGACGATGAAGAGGCAAGGGAAGCCGGTATCGAAGACATCCTCTATTCCGGTCAATTGTGTTTTGTGGAATGGCCTGAGCTTGCTCCCGGAATTTTTCCGGATAACACATTGCATGTTAGGCTGGAAGCTTTTCCTGATCAAACCCGATCAATAGCTATTCGCTAGTAGCTATTAGCTATTTCGCGATAGATTTGTTAATTTTCAGGCATGGGCAGTGGTAAACCAATAGTAAGCGCATCCTTCAGTTATGAGACCCTTGAAGAGACGCTGGACGTAAAACCAGACGGACAACCCCTGTTGGTGGGGATGCCGAAGGAAACTGATTTTCAGGAAAACAGGATAGCGCTTACGCCTGACGCTGTAGGCGTACTCACCAGTAACGGCCACCGCGTAGTGGTAGAGCACAAAGCCGGCGAAGGGGCGCATTACACAGACAAAGACTACAGCGATGCGGGTGCTAAGATCGTATATGATAAAAAAGAAGTGTACGAGTGTGCGATCATCATCAAGTCTGCTCCGGTGAGCGATCAGGAACTCGAGTACCTCAAGCCCAACCAGATCCTGATCTCGCCCATTCATCTTCCCGCCATGAAAACGCATATCCTGGAGAAGATGATGGAGAAGCGGATCACGGCCCTTTCTTTTGAGAATATGAAAGACGAGTCCGGTCACAACCCCATCGTCAGGAGTATGAGTGAGATTGCGGGAAGTGCGGTCATGCTGATCGCCGGTCAATACCTTTCCAGCTTCAATAATGGTAAAGGCGTACTTCTTGGTGGTATCTCCGGTATTCCGCCCACCAAGGTCATCATCATCGGCGCTGGAATCGTGGGTGAATATGCTGCACGTACCGCCCTTGCTGTAGGTGGCAGCGTGAAAATATTTGACAACAATATTTACAAGCTTAAGCGACTGCAAAACAATATTGGCGCAAGGTTATGGACTTCGGTGCTTGAACCAAAGATCCTGTCTAAGCAGCTGAAGACCTGTGATGTTGCCGTAGGCGCACTTTCCTCAGCCGGTGGAAGAACGCCCATCGTAGTAACGGAAGAAATGGTTGCAGCCATGCGTCCTGGTTCCGTGATCATTGACGTTAGTATAGACCGTGGCGGGTGTTTTGAAACCTCAGAACTCACTTCGCACGAACATCCTGTATTCCGCAAATACGATGTCATCCATTATTGCGTACCGAATATCCCCTCTGGATTTGCGAGAACAGCATCTCAGGCTGTCAGCAACGTACTGATGCCATTGATGCTGGAGATCAGCGATGAGGGCGGACTGGAAAACCTCATCTGGCATAAGTTCAATATACGGAACGGGATATACCTGTTTAAAGGTGCGTTAACCAATATTCACCTGAGCCAAAGGTTCAACCTGAAATATACGGACCTAAATCTGTTGATTGCTTCGCAACGATAATAGCTATTAGCTACTAGCTATTAGCTATTTATATTCTTGGATGTTGATGAGTGACTTACAGAACCCATACTCTTGCTGATCATTGCTGCTGACGATCACGCAACGGTCCCGCGTGTAAGTATTGATCAATCGTTGATAGAGCCGGATGCCGGTTTCGTCAAGGTTGGTACATGGCTCGTCAAGCAAAACAAAGGCAGTGTCTGAAAGGATTCCCTGGGCAAGTTTAAGACGCTGTTTCATCCCGCTACTGAAATAACGGATCTGTTTGTCTGCGGCATGGCTGAGTTCCACTTCCTTCAGCACATCCGGTAACAACATGTTTTGCAGGAATGGTTTGAAGGACCGATGAAAATCCAGGAATTCCATGGCGGTCATTTCTTCAACCAATTCCAAATATGGTGCAGTGATGGAAACGTACTTGTAATGTTCTTCCGTAGCTATTTCACTATTGGTGGTCATCACCAGTTTACCTTCATTGGGAAGAATGGCTCCGGCAACCACTTGCAGCAGGGTAGACTTCCCGGAACCATTGTGTCCGGTAATCGCATAACATTGACCTGTTTCAAAAACCTGCGTGAAATGGCGGAAAATCCACTCCCGGTTATAGCGCTTGCCGGCATCAGTCAGCAAGATCTTCATCAAGATTGTTTTTAGAGTAACGCTTGATGATGCCTCTCCTGCTTTCCCTGATAAAAGTGATGATCTCATCACGCTCATCGGTTGCGGAAAACTCTTCTTCAAGGTATTGAAGCGCCTGTGTTGTGTTCAGTCCTTTATTGTAAATGAACCGATACATATCAAGAATATGATTGATCTGCTCAAAATTGAATCCCTTTCTTTTGAGTCCGATGGAATTTACGCCAGCATAAGACAACGGTGTTCTGCCAGCCTTGATGTAAGGAGGTACATCCTTGCTGACGAGTGACCCGCCTGCAATAAAAGCGTATTTGCCAATGTTGGTAAACTGATGTACGGCACACATTCCCGCAAGAATGGCATTGTCTCCCATCGTTACATGGCCCGCAATCTGCGTATTGTTGCTCATGATGCAGTTGTTCCCAATGATGCAGTCGTGCGCAATGTGGCTATACGCCATGACCAGGCAATTGTTTCCCACAACCGTACTCCATCTGTCTTTGGTGCCACGGTGTATGGTTACAAACTCGCGGATGGTGGTTCCGTCTCCAATAACAACCGTTGTATCTTCCTCTTCAAACTTTAGATCCTGCGGTGCTGCTGCGATGACGGCTCCCGGGAAAATTCGGCAGTTTTTGCCGATCCTGGCCCCTTCCATGATGGTAACATTGCTTCCGATCCAGGTTCCTTCGCCGATCTCCACGTTCTGATGGATGACGGTGAACGGGTCGATCTTGACGTTGGTCGCCACGTTGGCGTTGGGATGGATGTATGTGTGCGGATGGATCATGCTCGGGGTGTTGTTTGTTGTATGCCGGGGTCCGGTTGACGTGGCCTGTGTCAGCCTCTTTTGACAAGTTGTGCCATCAAATAGGCTTCGGTCGTGATCTTGTTGCCTACATAAACCGTGCCGTGCATTTCGCATATGCCCCTTCTGATCGGTCCGAGCAGTTCAAGTTTAAGCAGCATGGTATCTCCGGGCACGACTTTCTGTTTGAATTTGCAGTTGTCGATCTTCACGAAATAGGTGTCGTATTCTCCGGGGGGGAGGGTGTTGATGGCGAGGATGCCACCCGTCTGTGCCAGGGCTTCTACCTGCAGGACGCCCGGCATGACCGGGTTTCCGGGGAAATGACCGGTGAAGAAAGGTTCGTTGAAGGTGACATTCTTCAGGCCTACGATGTGGGTGTCGGAGAGTTCGAGGATCTTATCGACCAGCAG
>JBKCVJ010000018.1:0-26639 GCA_046317915.1 Sphingobacteriales bacterium | reverse complement strand
CTGGCCCTAAGCCTGAACGCCCAGGACAAATTTGAATTGGTCCAGAAAAACACCTGGCCCGTTAGTTCCATCAACCTGAAAGACACCTCAGACCAAGACCTCGATCATCTGGCAGAAGCCATC
Source organism: Sphingobacteriales bacterium (assembly GCA_046317915.1). Lineage (GTDB taxonomy): Bacteria > Bacteroidota > Bacteroidia > Chitinophagales > Chitinophagaceae > Pollutibacter. The sequence continues at coordinate 26,516 of JBKCVJ010000018.1, read as the reverse complement.
GGCAAGAGCCGCATTGTAATGCTCGGCGGTATGGACAATAACGATGGTGAAACCATCCGCGCTAAAGCCCGCATCGTGCGTTACCTGCACCAGCGCCTGGGTTTCAGCGTGTTAGCCATGCCCTCAGATTTCTACGGTACCAATATGCTCTGGGATACCAGGCACCACGGGGATTCTGCCCTGATCGCCGTTCCAGAATCCATCACGGCTACCACTGAGTTTGGTCCGTTGAAAAACTATATTGCCGAAAACTCCCTCGATGGCCAACAACTGGAGATCACCGGCTATGATATTGAATCCAGCTTCAAACCCGGTCTGGCACATTTCTCCCTGAAGATCAACACACTGTTCAAAGATCTCGGTTACAAGACTAACGATACCGCATACACGAACTATGTAAACACGCTCCTCGCTGCTACGGATCCCGAAGCCGCAAAGAAAATGGAAGATACCACCTTCGGTTACCTGAAGTATTTCACCAAACAGATTATTGAAGACATCAATAAAAACCAGAAAGCAGACCCTTTCGGTTTCTGGAGCCAAACCCTGCGCAACTATCTCGGCAATGCTTATATGAACTGGCAACTGCGGGACAACATCGGTACACCCAATACTACCATCCGCGATCGCCAGAAAGCCGCAAACCTGTTGTGGATCGCTGACCAGAAATATGCTTCGCGCAAAATCATTGTGTGGGCCGATAACCAAAACATCACCCGCAACAATGAAACCATTGAATTCGTGGTGAATAAGCCGCAACGTAAAGTGCAGACCGTTAATATGGCCACTGAACTTTCACGCGTATACGGTGCCGATATCTTTACCATCGGCTTCACTTCACTGGAAGGAAAAATCTTCGATAAAAATATTGCTGCGGATTCTATTGAGATCAAAGAAACCGGCCGGAATGATTGGTTCACCAACACCCTCAACTCCGAAGGTTTTGTATATGCGTTCACTGATTTCCGCACCATCGGCGCACATGAAAACACCGATTCATATTTCACGATGCGCGCATGGAACTACCATACCGAAATGAAGGGCGATTGGTTTCGTGTATTTGATGGTATGTTCTACCTGAAGACGAATAAAACGGCTACCTCGAAGGTGAGTTATGATTATGTGCCGATGGAAAACGGGAAGCCTCTCGATGTTAACGGTGCCGTTGCAACAAACAACCAGGAATGATTGGAATGGGAGAAGATGAAGGGAGAAGTGCGAAGGGAGAAGTGCGAAGAGTGCCCAGTGCCAAATGCCTAATGACTATCTTGATCCCGGTTTTCTCCGGGATCTTTTTTTAACTTTATGCCATGCGAAAAATTGGACTAGTCGGTGGTGTTAGCTGGATCTCCACTGTGGATTACTATACACATATCAATAAAGGCATTAATGATCGGCTTGGTGGAATGGAATTTGCTGAATGCATTATCTACTCCGTTAATTACGGTCCCATCCAAAAGAACAATGCGGCCAATGATTGGGATGCTACTTATGCTATCATTCACCAGGCCTGTATTCATTTGGTGAACGCCGGCGCAGAAGCGATTCTACTCTGTGCCAACACGATGCACCTGATCGCAGACCGGCTGCAGGCCAAGCTGCCCGTGCCCATCATTCATATCGCCGAGGTAACCGCTAAAGCCATTCAGTTGCAAGGTGTTACCAAAGTGGCGCTGCTCGGCACACGCTTTACCATGGAGAAGGATTTCTTTAAAGATAAACTCGCTGCCCTGGGCATCGAGGCCATCATCCCCAAGGAAGCTGACCGCATCTTCATCCACCAAACCATTAATGAGGAACTGGGCAAGGGCATTGTGACGCCGGAATCCAAGTCGCGCTACCTCGCTATCAGCAATGAACTGATCATCCAGGGCGCCGGTGGCGTCATCCTCGGTTGCACGGAGATACCACTGGTGATCAAACCGGGTGAACTTCCCGTTCCCATCTTTGACACGGCGCTGATTCACTCGGAAGCCGCTGTCAATTTCATGCTCCAAAAAAGTTAAAGGGGAAGAATTTCCAGTACGCAAATCCTATGCTGAGGAACAGGGTGAGTGCAATAGGAGGAGTGTTTAGGATTAGGGTTAAGGCCTTTTTGTGCGGTGACCTGAATAATTGATAGGTGGCTGTTCCAGCCAGCACCATCATGATCAATGGCAGATAATTGTATAGATTCCAGACGCCGTCAAACGGATACTCGAAATAGAAGATCCCGTGTGTAATCGTGGTAAAAATAGAGATCGATGGTCCCTTGCGTTAAATCGGCAATATAAGAATGCAGGGTGCCATCCCCAATCTTGCCCCTGCACACATGCATGGTGTCCAGTGCCCTGCGGAGATAATCTGCGTCCGGGTTCACAACGGGTTCTTTCAAAAACGCCTTGCCCTTGGGTGTATCGCGCGAAAGCAGTTCGGTCTTCTTCCGCTGTGGTGGACGGACAAAAATTGGCGATCACATAGTGCGGATCTGAACCCACCCAAACCGTATCCGGTTCCATGATGGCGTATCGCCCGCCCGCATCCACAAAAATGAACACGCCGCCAAACAATCCCTCCCGGAAATAGCTCCCTGCCAGGCGGGCCACCTCGTCCGCCGTTGAGCAACTGGTCATGATCCTCTTCAAAACGCTTCCCTGTCGCCAATGGACGGTTTCTTGTCTCTATTCTCGATCTTCTTCTTGTACACCGTCAGCGCGTCATAAGCCAGACCCACTTCATTCATCCCGCCCTGGGGCAGGGCATCGCCATACCCAAAATAGGCCACCCCATGCTTTTGACCATCCCCCGGCTCAAACCAGATCCGGGACCCGAGCCGCCAGTTGTCTTCATTGTTCAAAAACCAGATATGTCCGTTGGAGGTAATCTTGCAAGCGCTACAGGCATTGCCACGAAAAGACGCAAGTGTCAACAGACACAACATGGACAGGATCAGTTTTGGCATAAATGTGTCGCAATTAAATAGCTTTTGTCGCGATAGTGTCTTGATTGTGTCTTGAAAAGAAAGATATGTCTTGAAATGTTAGGGAAACGAGAATTGTTAGGGGAAGTGTTAAGGGGGAGTGTTAAGGGAGGTTGTAGGGGTCTTCGCACTTCTCAAGCAGCAGTTTCATATAGCTTCTCGAGGTCCTTTGAATTCAGAATTTTATTAGCTATTTCAAGAAGTGCAACGGCTTGCTCTTTTGTAACGGTCGGAAAATCATCAAGAAATTCATCTAAAGGAACACCGGATTCCAGGTGGTCAAATAGCGTTTCAATAGGTACTCTTGTACCAGCAAAAACGGGTATACCGCCTAAAACCTCAGGGTTTTTTGATATGATGCTTCTGATGTCCACTATCTAAAGATACACATTGATAAAGAGATGTCAAAGCACCGGCCTCCAACCTCCCCCTCCAACCTCCCCCTGCTCTCCATCTTCTCCCTTTAACAAATGCATGTAACTTTCTGACAGACAGCTCGTCTATATTTAAGACACAACCAACCGCCATGTTCAAGAACTACCTGCTCGTTGCGCTCAGAAGCCTGCGCAGGAACAAGACCTACGCCTTCATCAATATCATTGGGCTTACCCTGGGCATCACCGCCTGCCTGCTGATTGGATTGTATATCTGGCAGGAGACGCATTACGACAAATTTCATGACAACGCGGAGCGGATCGTGCGGGTGACGATGGAATATGGCGAGGGATCGGAAAAACAGGAAGCCGCTGTCACTGGTACCAAGGTGGGTCCCGAGTTCGCGCGGAAATTTCCGGCAGTGGAAGCATTTACCAGAACCATGAAGGGCATCCGCGTTCTAGCCAACGGCGAGAAAAAATTCACCGAGCGGAATGTGCTCTTCGCAGACTCTGCCTTCTTCCGGATCTTCTCGTTCAAGTTAATTGAAGGTGATCCCGCCACCTGCCTGAGCAAGCCAGATCAGATCGTGATCTCCGAGGCCATCGCTCAAAAATATTTTGGCTCCACCAATGTCCTGGGCAAAACACTGCGGCTATCACACAAACAGGATTTTACCATCAGTGGAATCGCCGCAGAAATACCGGGAAACTCTCAAATCCATTTCAACATCGTTGTACCATTCGTGACCCTCGGCGCAGCCAAACAGGAAGAGCAGTGGTTTACAGCCAATTACGTCACTTATCTCCTCCTGCAAAATGCGGAGCAGATCAAACCTACACAAACACAGGTTACCGCTTACCTCAAAGAAGTTTCGAAAACCATCTTCTCTAACGGTGAAGGCTACCTGACGCACAAGCTGGAGCCGCTCACGCGTGTGCATCTGCATTCCAAACTGGACGGGCTGGAACCCAGCGGCAGCATCACGTATATCTATGTGCTGGGTATCATCGCCTTACTCATCCTCTTCATCGCCGGCGTGAATTATGCTAACCTGGCTACGGCCATGTCCGCAACCCGCGGTACCGAAGTAGGCATACGCAAAGTATTAGGCGCCAACCGTCGTCAACTGCGCATGCGGTTTCTCGGTGAATCGTTTATCCTCACCTTGATCAGTCTTCTGATCGGCATCATCGCGGCCATGCTGCTCTTGCCCGCATTCAACAACGTAGCGGGAACAGCCATTCCGCTTGCAGGTTTATTTTCTCCGCAGGCCATCGGCTTCATGATCCTTTTGGTGCTGAGCATCAGCCTGTTGGCAGGCGCATATCCTGCGTTTATTCTCTCGGGAAACAAAATGAACGAAGTATTAAAATCCGGCATCCGCATCAGCGCCTCTGGTGGCGTCTTGCGAAAAGGAATGATTGTGCTTCAATTTGTTATCGCCGTTTTTCTCATTGTGGCCACCATCATTGTGACATCGCAGTTGAACTATATTCAAAACAAGGAACTGGGTTATGATAAAGAGAGTGTGATGATCCTTCCGGCCGATTTCCGCGCCGGTGCGGGATTTGAGGAAATGAAAATGGCGTTGCTGCAAATCCCCGGAATCAATTCAGTAACAGGTGCCTATGAGAGTCCGAGTTTCGTGCAGTGGTCCGATGGCCTTCATGCCAACACGAGCATGGGTGAAAAAAATATTTCCATTAACGCGATTCCTGCGGAGCTTGATTTTACCAAAACCCTGAACATGCAGTTGCTCGCGGGTCGGGATTTCATCAAGGCAGATCTGCTGGAGATGGATACTTCAAACAACGGCGCCAATTACAAAGCCAGTTTCATCCTCAATGAATCTGCTGCAAAAGCCATGGGCTGGAGTCCCGAGCAGGCCATCGGAAAAACCGTAGACCGCGGCGTCTCCGGAACGGTGAAAGGCGTGGTGAAAGATTTTCATTTCGCGTCTCTGCATCAACCCATTGGTCCGCTCGTGATCTTCCTCGATCCCAATATGGTGCAACAGATTTTTGTGAAGGTGAACCATGCAGGCATGCCGCAGACCATTGCGGCCATGGAGAAGGTCTGGAAGGCGAGGATCCAGCACAGGCCCTTTGAATACAGATTCCTTGATGAAGATTTTGCTGAGCTATACGTGACGGAACAAAAAACCGCGCAAGTGTTTTCATTATTTGCGGGAATGGCCATCCTGCTGGCCTGCCTTGGTTTGTTTGCGCTCTCCGCATTTGTGACCGTGCAACGCACCAAGGAGATCGGCATCCGCAAAGTGCTGGGCGCAACACGTTCACAAATAGTGATGTTGCTCTCCCGCGAGTTTTTGGTTTTGGTATCGATAGGCATGCTGATTGCGATGCCACTGGCCTGGTGGGCGGGGCGGGAATGGCTGAATGATTTTGCCTACCGCACAAATATTGGCGCCTGGATGTTTTTGCTGGCGGCGGTGGTGGCTACCGCCATCGCGTTTGTCTCCGTGGCGCTGCAGTCTGCGAAAGCGGCAGGGGCTAATCCGGTGAACAGTCTCAAAAATTAGGTTGCAGGTTGCAGAAGGGAGAAGATAAAGGGAGAAGTACGAAGCCGCAATTCGCACTTCTCCCTTTATCTTTTTCCTATCTCCGTCCTCGCAACATTGCGACCTCCGAACTAATTAGTATATTAATGCATGTTTTTCCTCAGACACTTTACTTGTCTTGCATTTCTATTGTTCATTGCCGCAACTTCATTAGCCCAAAAAGAATTCCGGCATTTCAAAGTCACGCATTGGGATTCACGCAGCGGAATGCCAAATGACATCTCGCTCAACATCTATCAAAGTAAGGAGGGATTCATCTGGCTTAGCGGCTATTCCGGTCTGGTGCGCTTTGATGGGATGGAGTTCCTGACCATCAATTCAGCAAACGATACTTGTTTTAAATCTGACGGCATCACATCTATCATCTACCAAACCCCGGATAGTACCCTTTGGGTAGCCACACCCGGGAGCGGACTCATTGGTGTTAAGAACGGTCATACCCAGGTGTATTTGAGAAACCTGGTGAACCTCGTATTGGTGGGCGTTAGTGAGCAGGGAGATCTGATCATCGGAAACGCCGGAAGACTCCTGAACTTTAATCTGTTTAATTATATAACACGTACTTATAAAGAGCTATCAACAAAACAGCGGGACAGTTGCTTACTTGCATGGAGAAAGTCTAACCAGATAACCTGGCTTCACCCTTACGGTGCGGTACGATTGGTGGGACCTTCAAAGATAAGACTGGAGCAAGGCATCGTTGACCTTCATGGAGATACGGCGCTGAATTTTTCCAACTCATATATTGTTGACGCGCAGAATCAATTATGGGTAGGCAGTGACATTGGCATCTATCAATGGGTAGATGGTAAACTGAATGTTCCAAAAGGTCTGGAGAATGAATCCATTATCCCAGCTGGTATCAGCAGGAATCTGATCCTGGAAGATAATGAGCTCGGCATTTGGATTGGCACAAGAAATGGTGTAGCATATAAACCCGCCGGACAAAATAAGTTCACCTTCTATACCGGCGCAGCCAAAACCAAGCTCAACAATATCCAGGGCCTGATGAAAGACATTGAAGGAAATGTATGGGTAGCATCAGATAAGGGCCTGTATAAATTTTCACCCAGTAAATTCCTGAATTATACAGAGGACGATGGCCTGATCAATCCCAGGATAAATTCGATTGTTGAATTAAGTCCCGGAAAGTTCCTGTTTGCCACGCGAGATAGTAAACTGTACGAGCTCAACCATCAAAACATCCGAATTGTATCCAGGGATACCCAGGATTTCATACCACCGTCCGCGGAAATTTTTAATATGCAGGTAGACAGCAGGCGTGATCTATGGATAGGGGCTGCCGGTTTTATCTTCAAGTTTGGCAAGAACGGAGAAAAACGAAAATGGATCATGAACGGACAGGCTCGTTTTATTGAAGAAGGCATTGATGGGAAGATGTATTTCGCTGTTACCGGCGGCGGATTGCAAAGAATGGAAGATAATAATGAACTCCAACGCGTCAAATTTGCAAATGGTGAAGAACCCATTTCTTTCTTCAGTTCTGCACGGCAACAAAAAGACGGCACCTGGATCATGACGTCTTATGGTGCCGGCATTATGATCGGTAAAGAAAACCAGGCCCTCCGAAAATTCCCCACCATCTCCGGTGTGGGCGGGGTGCAGGTATTCTCTAGTTATATAGACAAGGAAGACAATATCTGGTTTCCCACCGCAAAAGGATTGGCCTTACTTAGAAAAGGTACAGATAGCCTCAGCGTAGTAGACAACAAAGATGGGATGCCCTATTCCTCTTGCTTTGAAGTTATTGAAGATTCAAAAGGCTATTTCTGGCTGCCCACCAACCTCGGCGTGGTAAAGGCCAGCAGAGCAGAGATCCTATTGCACATGCAGGACCGTTCAAAAGAGATCATTTGGAAAATGCTCGACGAGAGCGATGGCGTCATCAACCGCCAGTTCGTTGGAGCAAGGCATTCTATATTATCATCAGACGGCAGCATCCTCTTTCCCAATTTATCCGGATTGGTAACCATCGATCCTGCAGCCCTCACTGTGAATAACACTGCGCCAAAATTAGCCATCAATGGAATCTTGGTTGACGATAAATATTATCCTGCAAATACAGAACTCCAGATTGATAAGGGAAATCATCGATACATCATCACTTACAGTGCACTCAGTTTCAACTCGCCGGAACGGGTACAGATTAAATTCCGGTTGGTAGGATATGATGAAAACTGGATCATTTCCAAAGGAGATCGCAGGGCCATCTATACCAATCTCCCGCCCGGTAGCTATACTTTTGAAGTGATGGCCGCCAATGAAGATGGCGTATGGACCAATGCGGCAGAACAATTCAATTTCACTGTAAAACCACAATTCTACCAGACCACCTGGTTCAAACTTTTAGCCGCACTGGCACTACTTGGTTTGATCTGGCTCATTGTCAGATGGAAAACTTCGGCTACGCGTCAACGTAACCAGGAGCTGGAGAAAGAAGTAAACAAAAGAACGGAACAGATCTCCCGGCAGAAACATGAGCTGGAGAATATGGTGAACACCCTGCAGTCAACACAAAAACAATTGATACAGCAAGAAAAAATGGCTTCATTGGGTGAACTCACTGCGGGCATAGCCCATGAGATCCAAAACCCGCTGAACTTCATCAACAACTTCTCGGAACTCAATAAAGAATTGATCGATGAACTGAAGGCGGAGGCGGATCCTGCGGAGAAAGAGCAGATCCTGGGCGACATCGTTTCAAACCTTGATAAGGTATTGTTCCATGGCAAGCGTGCGGATTCTATCGTGAAATCCATGCTGCAACACAGCCATAGCAAAACCGGCGAGAAAGAACCCACGGATATCAATGCGTTGGCCGATGAATACCTGCGGCTCAGTTTCCATGGACTTCGTGCAAAAGACAAGAACTTCCAGTCTGATTTTAATATCGATGCGGATCCTTCCGTTGGTCAGATCAACATTGTGCGGCAGGATATCAGCAGGGTGTTGCTGAACATCATCAACAATGCCTTTTATGCTGTGCATGATAAGGCACAGCACTCCGGTGATAGCTACAAGCCGCTGGTGAGTGTGCGCACCAAAAAAGAAACCAATAAAGTGGTGATCACCATTGAAGACAATGGCGATGGCATTCCGGAAAACATCATTCACAAGATCTTTCAGCCCTTCTTCACCACCAAGCCCACAGGGCAGGGCACGGGCCTGGGATTATCGATGAGCTATGATATTGTGAAATCGCAAGGCGGTGATATCCAGGTGAGTTCCGAGGCGGGCAAGGGTAGCATCTTTACCATTCAACTACCGGCCTAGTTATAGGCAGATCAGATACCTTTTTTCACAGAACTTGCGTTAGCATTGTACCATGAAAAAACACATCCTATTTCTGGCCATCCTTCTCAGCAGCACGCTGGCATTCAGCCAGGAGCCAACAAAAGACACCGTTCCCGTGGTGATGCCCGGCGATATTGGCATTGATGCTGATTTTGTGGGCGGCAACTCAGCATGGCTGGCCTACGTTTCCAAAGCAATGAGCAAAAAAGAAAAACAACTCCGGAAGTCGGGAGAGCAAGGCACCGTAGTGATCTTGTTCATCATTGATAAAAACGGAAACGTAACCAACCTCAGGGCGCTCAGTTGTGCCGATGCAGGTGTGGCCCGATGCCTTCCTCCGGGTTCTACCCTCGCCGGGGTGGCCATCGATATCATTTCTAATTCCCCTGCATGGAAACCCGCTACACTTAATGGAAAGCCGGTTAAAGCTTACCGCAGGCAACCCATAAGCTTCATCTTGCAGTAGAAAAAGTTAAATCAGGCAGTAATGCACCCGGCTTTAGCTCCCTATGCAATTATGGACCCATTTTTGCGTTAATCCCTTGATTCATAAGGTATGATGCGCTTACTTCTTGCTTGCTTAGCCGTTATCTTCTTTACAGTGTTTGCCCACGCGCAAAGCACGGAAGACCTGATCCGTCAGCAATCCCGGGAGATCAGGAGCATCGTCACCAGCGATACGGATTATACTGATTTGCAGTCGCTCGCTTCTTCCATCGGCAATGCGCGCATCGTGATCCTCGGCGAAATGGACAATGGCGATGGGGAAACCCTCAAGGCGAAAACAAGGCTCGTCAAATACCTGCACCAGAAACTAGGCTTTACAGTACTCGCTTTTGAAAGCGATTTCAACGGGGTGAACTGGATCTGGGAAACCCGGAAAAATGGTTACGCCGCGTTGCAGGCTGTCACGCATATTTGGACCGATGTGGCAGAGTTCAAGGACATGGAAAAATACATTGAGCTGTATGCCCATGGGCCCAACCCACTCATCGTCTCCGGCATTGATTGCCAGGTCTATGATGTGGAGCAGGTTGAAAATTTCATGTTGCGCGTACCGAAATTATTTGCGGCATTGGGCTATGATACAAAGGATCCTGCATACTGGAATTATGTGACAAGCTTAGTGCGGGCCAATGATTACGATAGTGCAAAAAGATTGCCGGATACCACCATTACTTTTCTCAGGAACTTCACTTCAAAGGTGATGACGGACCTGAAAGCCCATCCAGAGCTGGATTCTACGGGGTTGTGGAAACAGACCTTTTCCAATTTCATGGGCAATGCGGCCAATTGCTGGCTCAACAGGAAAGTACCTGTGGGATACAATTTTCTGCAACTGAAACATGACGGCACCATTCACGACCGGCAAATGGCCGATAACCTGCGGTGGCTGGCCGATGAACGATATAAAGACCGCAAGATCATTGTATGGGCACAGAACAGGCATGTCACTAAAAACATTGATCAGATTGAAGTGGATATTTCCAACTACCGTCGCATTCAAAATACCACCATGGGTAACGAAGTTTTCAAGAAGTTTGGGAACGATGTGTTCATCATCGGCTTCACCTCTTCTGAAGGCACATCAGGATCTCCATTTCAAAGAGACGGAAGACCTTATGAAGTGAGGCCGCTGAGTAAAAAAGATTTCTATACCAATGTAATGCAAGACCTAAAATTCAATTATGCATTCACTGATTTCCGCGCGATCCAGAAAACCGATGCAGCTTCAAAGGCTTTTGTGATGCGGGGTTGGGGTTATGAATTTGACATGAGAGGAAACTGGTTCAATGCTTTTGACGGTGTGTTCTACATCAAATCCAATAAAGCCGCAACTGCATTGACGATGGAGTGAAGCGCTCGCTACACACTCAGTTTTTTCAGCATTGCATCTGTAGTGGCATCACTGTAAATACCATATGCATTTACCAATGTGCCTTTGATCCCGTGCTCTTCTGAGGAGATTGCATAGAGGATCGATGAATCATCGGGATTGGAAGCCCCTTCAAAACGAAAGAATTTATCGATTTGAAATTCATCAGGGTTCACTCTAAACAGACCCTGCCTGCAGGCTAGGCAATCTTTATCAAGGTTAAAGTCTTCCGTATATCCCTGTTGCTTCAGTGTGCTAAGGGCATCCACCATTGTATCGTAATTTTCCATTCTGTTGTTTTGAAGTATTAAGATACAACAACCATTCCATTGGTGTGTGGGACGGCTATTGCGTTTTGGAAAGTATGATTGTTAACAGATATAAGAAATCCGATATTAAAACGTTTATGATAAAGAAAGAATTAGACGCTTAGGATGATTTCATTTAGGCATATTTCTATGGTGGCAAATACAAACCTATGTTATACAACCATGAACTGTTAATGAAACTCAGGATTGGGGCCTTTGGGCTATGCTTGGTCTTAATGGGTTATGCCTTCCTCACTTTCAGGGATCATAATCTGACCAGCACCAGACTCGTCATTATCATCTCTGCGCTTATTGTTTCAGTCATATTTGCACTGCTGCTGAAAAAGCCGAACAAGATTCTCTTTGCCGGATATGCCGGATCTGTTGCGTTAAGTTTTATGCTAACGCTTTTCCGGATGCGTGCAAATATCGCGTTGGATATAACCTTGTTGGCCATTGCCATTGGGCTGATGATCGGTTTCTGGTCCGAGGCTAGAAAGAAAAGCGAGTTTGCGAAGTTTCAATAACTAAACACCGCATAACCCCAGGGCTCGATGTTCCAGGTTTTTGCGCCCAGGATTTCGCGCTTATAGGCAAACACATTGTACGGATTACCGTACAGGGTTTTGTCTGTGATGGAGATCGTTTGTTCTTTATCGGAAAAATTCAGGATCACGAAAACCTTGCTGCCCGCTTTCTCTCTTACATATGCGTAGAGCGCTGATTCATCACCCACTTTGATTTTTTTAAAGCTGGCATCACTGGAGAATGCCGGCGTTGACGCCCTGAGTTTCAGCAGGTTCATGTAAAAGCCGGAACGCCGGTAATTTGAAAATTCGATGGGATCCTTTTCGAAAAACTGCAGCGCTCTTAGCACGGGCTCTTCCTGTCCACTGTATACCAGCGGAACACTGTTGGCCATCGTTTGGGAGAACACTGCGAAAGGTGCATGTACTGCGCCAGGGAAGGTTCCATAATCAGCTTTGTTCCAGGAATTTTCATCGTGGTTACTGGTGAAATACATCTGGATCGTGCGCTTAGGATATAGTTTTCGATTCTCTGCAAGCACAGCATCCAGGGTGTCTGCCGGCGCTTTTCCTGCCGCTACTTTCTCCATCGCGTGAAACATCGTCCATGGATACACCGCATCAAATGTTTTGGCGAGATAGGGCTTATCTCCTTCGGCCAAAAAGAACATGTTTGGTTTTAATTTCTTCATCGCAGGAATACATCGGTCCCAAAAACTTTCAGGAACGTTCCAGGCAACGTCTACCCTGAAGCCATCGATATCAGCCGTCTTCACCCAATAGGCCATGGCAGCAATCATACTGTCTTGCATCACCTTATTGGAAAAATCCAATTGCCGAACATCATCCCAATTGTATGCAATAGCTGGTTTGCCCAGACTGTCTTTCACATAAAATTCCGGGTGCGAGGTGATCCATGAATGATCCGCGCCGGTGTGATTGGGCACCCAATCAATGATCACCTTCATGCCGATGCCGTGTGCCTTTTGTACAATCGCCATAAAATCTTCGAGCTTGCCAAACTCAGGATTCACCGCTTTAAAATCAGCCACTGCATAATAAGAGCCGAGGCTGCCCTTGCGTGCTTCTTTGGAGATAGGGTTCAAGGGCATGAACCAAAGGGTCTGCACGCCCATGCCTTTGAGGCGATCAATATGTTTTGAAAATCCTTCGAAAGTTCCTTCTTTGGTATATTGCCTTACATTGACTTCGTAGATGTTGCCCTGCCTGATCCAATCAGGCTGTGCATGCGATGTCAATGAGAGAATTAGACAATTTGTAAATGTGGCAATGAATACAACGAGACGTTTCATACTGTAAATGTATTCATTGCCACACTGCCGCATTCACAAATTGTCTAATTAAAAAAGCTGCCCATCACGGATGACGGACAGCTATATGACAAGCAATCGATCGCTAAAGCTAAATAAATATCTTTCTAATCAATGCGACTAAGGTTAACTTTTTTGATAATCGGCGTTTTTGGGCTTTTTTCGCTGATTTCAGCCCAAAAAGCCGCTTGGAACACCAAAAATATCATTGAAACCGATGTCTTGGTGATCGGGGGCGGAACCGGTGGTGTGGCCGCAGCCATTCAGAGTGCCCGCATGGGTGCAAACACCATTCTCGTTGTAGATGGCCCCTGGCTGGGGGGCATGCTTTCCGCGGCAGGCGTTTCCGCTACCGATGGCAATCATGAACTCCACTCAGGTATATGGCAGGAGTTTGTGCAGGCGCTGATCAAGCATTATGGGAGCGCAGGCAAGCTTGCCACTGGTTGGGTCAGCAACACGCAATTTGAGCCCCATGTGGCCGATAGCATCTTTAAACGGATGGTTGCTGCGGAGAAAAAGCTGAAAATAATCTACAATGCGCAATTTATTGGCGCTATTAGGCAGGAGCATTACATTTTAGGTGCTTATTTCGATAGCGGGTTGGGCAAAGGGCTTACGGAGGTTTTTGCCAATCAAACCATCGATGCCACAGAACTGGGTGACGTGATGGCGGATGCCCGTGCGGGTTTCGACCTGGGTATGGAAACCGGCGCACTGACGGGAGAGCGGGTGGGTGTCACTGCCACCAATGATATCATCCAGGACCTAACTTATGTCGCGATCCTAAAAGACTACGGTAAAGGCCGGGATTGCACCATCACCAAGCCGGCGGGTTATGATCCGAGGGATTTCGATGGGGCCTGTAGCAACTATTATTACGACACCTTGCGGAGAAAACCGACGGTTGACGCGCAGAAAATGCTGAACTATGGCAAGCTCCCTGGTGGAAAGTACCTGATCAACTGGCCCATCTATGGTAACGATACCTACCTGAATGTAGTGAACATGCGCCGGGAACAACGGGATTCTGCCTTAGTGGCCGCCAAGCAAACCACCCTGCGCTTCATTTATTTTATCCAAAACCAGTTGGGTTTCCCGCACCTGGGATTGGCGGATGATGAGTTCCCAACGGCAGACCGACTCGCATTGATCCCCTACCATCGGGAGGGCAGAAGGGTGAAAGGCCTGGTGCGGTTCGATATGAACCAACTGGCCTCGCCTTTTCAATATACGCTCTATAGAACCGGGATCTCCGTGGGGGATTACCCCATCGATCATCACCATAAAAAGAACCCCGCCGCGCCGCAGCACCTCGAGTTTTATCCGGTGCCGTCGTATAATATTCCTTTAGGCTGCCTGATCCCGGCGCAAGTGGTGGGATTGATCATTGCCGAAAAAGGCATCAGCGTGACCAACGTCGTGAACGGAACCACGCGCCTGCAGCCCGTAGTGATGCTGACGGGTCAGGCGGCGGGCACACTGGCCGCGCTGGCAGCTAAAAAGCGTGTCAGCGCCAGAAAGTTGCCTGTTCGGGAAGTTCAGTCGCAATTGCTCCGCAGTGGCGCGTATCTTATGCCGTATAACGACGTGAAACCTAATCATCCAAACTTTTCATCGATACAAAAAATCGGGGCCACCGGCCTGATGTGTGGGGTGCCAACGCCGCATGGCTGGGCCAATGAGACCTGGTTTTATCCGGACTCTTTGGTATATGCTAAGGACCTGAAGCCACTGGCAGATTTCTATGGGAAATCGCTCCCGGCTCTTGGTCCGGAACCACTCAGTTACGATGATGCCAGAAAGGTCCTGCGTCATTTTGGTGGTCGGAGCACTGAGAATACTCGGGTCAAAAAATCCGGTTGGATCAGCCGGGCCGTATTTGCTGCATGGCTCGATGAAAGCCTGGATCCATTTTCCCGGGCCGTTAACCATAACGGTGAATTCACCGAACCGGCCCGTAGAAAATAACTGCAACTGTGGAGGCTATACACGCGGTGTTGCCCGACCGGTGATGTAATTTTAATCAATGACGGAAACAACCCCACTCAGGCTCTCGGAACTCACCAGCATGATCCAGGATCATTTGCAGGATCGTTTCGCGAGGGAGTCTTTTTGGGTATTGGCCGATGTCAGTGACCACAAATTCTACCCGCAGAAGAAATACCATTATTTTGACCTGGTAGAGAAAGATGCCACCAGTGGCAACCTTGTTTCACGTGTGAGCGCAGCGGCCTGGCAGGAGGGATCCAAAAGGATTGAGTTGTTTGAAAAAGAAACCGGACAAAGATTCACTACCGGAATACATGTGTTGTTGCGCGTGAAGGTAGAGTTCAGTGCTTTGTATGGTTTGAAACTCATTGTGCTTGATGCAGATACCCGTTTCACTTTGGGTGAGCTGGAGCGCAAAAAGCAGGACACCATTCGCAGGCTCTTGGCAGACAATTCGGACTTCATCCGGATGGTAGGGGAAAAGATTGTGACGAGGAACCAGGGTCATCCTTTGAAACTCGCTGTGCAAAAAATTGCGGTGCTCGGTTCCAGGCAATCTGCCGGGTATGATGATTTTATGCATACGCTTGCACAGAATCCATATCGATACCAATTTGATGTGGACACTTATCATGTTGCGGTGCAGGGCGAAGATAAAGCGCGACAATTGTTTGAGCAGTTGCTGGCGATCTTCAAAAGCGGAAAGGTCTATGATGCTGTTGTGATTATACGCGGTGGCGGAAGTGAGAGTGATTTCCTCATCTTCAACGATTATAACCTGAACAGGGCGATTGCAAAATTTCCGATTCCGGTGATTACTGGAATTGGTCACCTGAAGGACCAGAGCATTGCGGACCTGATGGCACATACGGAAACCAAAACACCAACCAAGGCTGCGGAATACATCATTGCGCATAACAAGATGTTTGAGGACCGGATCATGGTGTTGCAGAAACACCTCGTCTTCAAAGCGCAACAGATCTGCAGTTCAAGGCAGCGTGTGTTAAGTAATATCAATACCGTTGTGGTGAATAAGAGTAGGGATTACCTGCAACATTATAACCAGACCTTGGTGAAGCTGAATCAGTTGGTTACTCAACGTTCCGTTCAGATCCTCCACCAACGAAAAAATGATTTGCTGAATATTTCCGGAGCCATCGTGGTGCAGCCCAAAATACAGGTAGCGAAAAGACGTCATGAGATAGATATGCAGGTAAATAATTTACATACCTTCCGTATCCAGTTCATCAAACAACAGGTCAATCAACTGCAACATTTAGCATCCATGATCCGGATGGCATCACCGGAGCAAACCCTTAAACGGGGATTTGCACTAGTGAAGCATCAGGGAAAAGTGATCAGAGATGCAGACGGATTAATGGAGCAAGAGGAGTTGACCATTGTGATGCAGCACACAGAAATTAAAACCGTTATCAAAGAGATCGCAGAGAACCATGAACGCCCATACAACATATGAATCCGCATACCAGGAACTGCAACAGATCGCTCGGGAAATTGAAAGCGAATCTGTTTCTGTAGACGTGCTCGCAGAAAAAGTAAAGCGCGCGGCAGAACTGATCACCTACTGCCAGCAGAAGCTCCGATCCACTGAAGCGGAAGTGGCGAAGATCATTGAGCAAATGGAGCAGAAATAGGGCCGCAAGAAAAAAAATCTCAGAAATCTTTGGAAAACTGAACACTGTTCATTTTCTTTGCATTGTTAACGACATTGTATGACCATTGCACACAGGAAACAAAGAGAAAAAGTAGAGATGCGCGAGCTGATCCTATCAGCTGCCCGGTCTTTGTTCCTGGAGAAGGGTTATTATCAGACTTCTATCCGCAATATTGCGGAAAAAATAGAGTATAGTCCGGGTACCATCTATCTGTATTTCAAGGAGAAAGACGAAATCTTCCATTCCCTCCACGAGGAAGGCTTTCGGAAACTGACCGCAGTGATGCTTCCCCTGCAACATGTGGAAGATCCATTTGAGCGGTTGAAAGCACTGGGCAAGGTATATATGGACTTTGCGATGAACAACAAGGATTTCTATGATCTGATGTTCATCATGCAAGCGCCGATGAACCTGGAGAAGGAAGATCGCTGGGAAGAGGGCGACAAAGCGCTGGATTTCCTGAAAATGGTGATCCGGGAATGCCAGGACAGAGGTAGGTTTCAGGGGCAGGATGTAGAATACCTCTCTTTCGTCATCTGGAGTTCCATGCACGGCATGTGCGCCCTTTACTGCAGGGACCGCTGCAATGCATATGAACACCATAATCACCTGGACCTGTTGAACAATGGATACAAGATATTCGCCCAGATGCTGGATAAAATGTGATGAGGCCGGGATATAGGCGTATGAGCTTTGGCTCATTTTTTTTAACCCTAGTGCTGAACACCGTTCATAATGTTGACAACGTTTAATAATAAGATAATATTCCGTAGCATGGTACGCAACGCAAACAACACTAACAGAAGAAGCTGGGGGATTTTGCTGATCCTCCTTCTTACCTCGCCTTTTTTCGCGAAGGCCCAACAGGAGGTGCTCGATGGCTATATCCAGGAGGCCCTGGCCAATAACCTCGTCCTGAAACAGAAAAATGTTTCTATCGAACAAAGTCTGCTGGCCCTCCAACAAGCGCGCAGCCTCTACCTTCCCACCAGCTGGCTGGAAGGACAGTACACCCTGGCACAAGGCGGTCGCGAGATCAATATTCCCGTCGGCGATCTGCTCAACCCGGTGTACAGCACCCTGAACCAACTCACCGGCACTAGCAAGTTTCCGCAGATCGAAAATGTATCTGAACAGTTCCTGCCCAACAACTTCTACGATGTTAGATTGAAGACTACCGTGCCAGTGTATAATCCGGAACTGAAATACAACAAGTCTATCCACGAGAAGAAAGTGACGATGCAGGAAACGGATGTGAAGATTTACAAACGTGAACTGGTCCGCGAGATCAAGCAGAGTTACTACGCCATTTTAATGGCAGACAAGGCCATCAATATTTATTCTTCCTCGCTTTCGCTCGTCAATGAAAACCTCAGGCTCAACCAATCCCTGCTGGCCAATGGCAAAGGATTGCCGGCATATGTTTCCCGTGCGGAATCCGAAGTGCGCCAGGTGGAAACACAACTCTCTAACGCGAAGAACGAAAAAGATAAGGCCATCGCCTGGTTCAATGCATTGTTGAACAGGGATGTGAATGCACCGGTGACCCTCGCCACCATCCAGCTTGCAGAGGCCGGAAGTGCAGCTATTCAACAAGTAGATGGTAACGTGAACGCTCGCGAAGAACTCAAACAAATGGGCGTGATGAAAGACATCCAGACAGATGCACTGAAACTATCGAAAGCCTATCATGCTCCGAGGGTTGGCGCTTTCCTGGATCTCGCCGCGCAAGACTTTAATTTCAAAGTGCAACAGACTTCTTTCTTCTACCTCGGCGGTGTACAGGTAACCGTTCCCATCTTTGCAGGTAACCGAAACCTTTACAAAATCAAATCCGCCGAACTGGATCTGAAGAATACCGACTTCGGTACGGCCGATCTGAAACGTAAACTGGAAGTATCAGCATTCAGCTCCGGCAACAACGCGAGAAATAACTACAACAATTACCTGCTGGCCATTCAACAGGAAACATCGGCCACCAAATATTTTAAACTCATTGATCGCGGTTACAAAGAAGGCATCAACAGTTTCATTGAACTGCTGGATGCGCGCAATCAACTGACGCAATCACAACTGCAGAAAGAACTGAACTATTTCAGGCTGTTGGCAGCTATGGCCGACTACGAACGCCAGACCGCAACATACCCCATCAACTAATCAACCACTTATCTGATTTATATGCGAAACGTACTGTTACTGCTCCTGATCATTGTTGCCGCCTACGCTTGCAACAGCAGGGCCGACGAAAAAAAGATTGCGGCTAAAGACACCATTCCCGTTAAGCTCATCTCCATTAAGGAAGAAGCGGCAGACAACCTCATTCACATCACGGGCTATCTCTCTACGCAGGATGAAATGCGCCTGAGTTTCAAAACCGGCGGCGTGATAGATCGTATCCTAGTATCTGAGGGCGATAAAGTAAAAAGAGGTCAGCTCCTTGCTACCACTAAATCCACCGAGATCTCCGCACAGGTGCAACAGGTGCAACTCGGTGTACAAAAAGCAGAACGTGATTACCAACGGGTGCTCAATCTGTACAACGACAGCGTAGCAACCCTGGAGCAACTGCAGAATGCAAAAACAGGATTGGAGATCGCTCGTCAAAATCTATCGCAGGCTTCCTTCAACCAGCAATACTCTAAGATTTACGCTACACAAGACGGATTCGTGATCCGCAAAATGAAAAATGAAGGGGAGCTCAGTGAACCGGGCGCACCAGTGCTAGTATTGGGTGGCGTATCCAACTCATCTGCATGGATCCTGTCTACCGGTGTTGCAGATAAAGAATGGGCCTTGATCGATAAGGGCAATCCTGCCACCATTAGTTTTGAAGCATTTCCGGGAAAATCATTTCAGGCGGTTGTGTCCAGAAAAGGACTGGCTGCTGATCCTGCAGACGGAACCTTCCCCATTGAATTACAGGTGAGCTTCGGCAAAGAACAACCTGCTACCGGCATGTTCGGTAAAGCATCCATCAAGAGTATGATTACACAAAACGGCTACACCATCCCTTACGAATCCCTGCTGGAGGCCAATGGTAAAACGGGATTCGTCTTCGCCAGCAATGATGGGAAATCTGTCAAGAAAGTAGAAGTGCGGATCGGTCAGATCAACAACAATACCGTTCAAGTGCTCTCCGGACTGGAAGGATTTGCATACATCGTTTCTTCCGGCTCGCCCTACCTGAATGATCAATCCATCATCACCGCCATCAAATAAACGCACCATGAAACTCACATCGTTTTTCGTAAAAAACTACCAACTGACCCTGGTGCTGTTCCTGATGATCATGGTGGTGTCTGTCACCACGGTGATGAATATGCCCCGGTCCGAAGATCCCGAACTCAACCCGCCCCAGTTCCCCATCATTATTGTATATCCCGGCACCAGCCCACAAGACATGGAAGAACTTGTAGTGAAACCCATCGAGAAAAAAATTGCTGAGCTCGACGATATCAAGGAAATCAAAACCAATATCCACGATGGCATTGCCGTACTGCAAGTGGAATACAAGTATAGTTCCAATGTAGATGCAAAATACCAGGAGCTGGTCCGTGAAGTGAACAGCCTGCGGGCAAGCCTTCCGCAAGACATCTACAAAATAGAAATCAAGAAGATCACGCCCACTGATGTAAACGTAATGCAGATCGCGCTGGTCTCCGAGAATGCCTCCAATGAAAAAATGAAGTTCTATGCGAAAGAACTGAAAGAGCAACTCGAAAAACTGAAATCCCTTAAGAAGATCGAGTACTGGGGTGCGCAAGAACAGGCCGTGCGGATAGATCTGCAACTGGATAAAATTGCCAAGCTGAATATTCCGATGAACTATGTCATCGGAAATATTCAAAGCGAAGCAGCCAACATCCCCGCAGGCAGCATCCGCGCTGGTGAGAAAACCTTTAACATCAAGACCAGCGGAAAATATAAGAACATCGAAGAGATCGGTAACACCGTGGTGTATGCCGCCAATGGCAACATCACCCGCTTGAAGGACATTGCCAGCGTAAACTTAGCTGATGAAGAACAAAAACACATCGTACGCATCAATGGCCATCGCGCCGTTTTAGTAACCGCCGCGCAGAAAGAAGGTGAGAACATCGCTAAAACACAAAAAGCCTATCTCCCTATCATCAGCCGCTTTGAGAAAACTCTTCCGCCCAATATTGATCTCATTAAAAATTTTGATCAGGCAGATAATGTGGACAGGCGACTCACGGGCCTGGCAATCGACTTCCTCATTGCCATTGGTCTTGTGATGATCACACTACTTCCCCTGGGCGGTCGCGCCTCTATTGTAGTAATGGTAGCCATTCCTTTATCACTTGGCCTCGGGATTGTTGCACTGAATTTCCTCGGCTTTTCATTGAACCAGTTAAGTATTGTAGGTTTTGTAGTTGCCTTGGGATTGCTGGTTGATGATAGTATTGTGGTCGTAGAAAATATTGAACGATGGCTTCGCGAAGGGCATTCGAGAACATACGCGGCCATTGAAGCTACCAAGCAGATCACGCTGGCTGTAGTAGGTTGCACCGCTACACTTATTATTGCGTTCCTGCCCTTGGTATTTCTTCCGGAAGGTTCCGGCGAATTCATCCGCAGTCTTCCGTTGGCGGTAATCACATCAGTATTTGCATCGATGCTCGTTTCCCTCACCATCGTTCCCTTCATGGCCAGCAGGGTGTTGAAAGCTGATCACAGTCCCGAAGGAAACATCTTCATGCGTGGATTGAAAAAACTCATCAGTGGTTCTTATACTAAACTCCTGGATAAAGCGCTCGCGCGTCCGGTGACTACCCTGGTGATTTCGCTTGGATTGTTTGTAGCATCTCTTGGCTTGTTCAAAGCCATCGGTTTCCGCATCTTCCCAACCTCTGAAAAACCACAGTTCATGGTGAACATCAATATGCCGCTGCAAAGCAATATTGAAACCACTAACCTGATGGCGAGGAAAGTAGAGAAGGTGCTGGGAGCAGAATCATCCATCACATATTTCACTACCAACGTGGGTAAAGGCAATCCAAGAATATATTACAACGAGATTCCTGAAAATGAAAAACCAGACTTCGCGCAGATCTATGTGCAGATGGATAAAGATTTTAACGCAAAAGAAAAACAAAAACTAATCCTCAAACTGCGTGAACAATTCCGGCATATGGCCGGCGCCAAGATTGAAGTGAAAGACTTTGAACAAGGACCACCCATCGAAGCACCCATCGCCATCCGCATCATGGGCGATGATCTCGATACCCTGAAAACCCTGGCCGGCAAGGCTGAACAATTGCTGAACAGTATTGATGGAGCGATTTATGTGAGGAACGATGTGGACCTGTTGAAAAGCGACATCAAGCTGAACATCAACACGGATAAGTCGCGCAGCCTGGGTATCCTCACCTCTGACATCGATAAAACAGTACGCCTTGCCGTTAGTGGTGTGGAACTCGGACAGTACACCAATGAAAAGGGCGACGATTATGATATTGTAATGAATGCACCGAAGGAAAAATTCGCAACCCTGAATTCATTCGACAATATCTATGTCAACAACGCAACAGGAACTCCCATTCCTTTAAAGCAAGTAGCAGACATCCAGTTTGAAACATCGCCCACTACCATCAAGCACCTGAACAAGGAGCGTTATGTGTTGGTAACTGCGTTCAACCGCGATGGCGTTTTGGCGGAAACCATCATCAACAATTTCATGGCGCAGCAAAGCAACCTGAATCTTCCCGAGGGTTACAGTATCCAGTTAGCGGGTGAAGTGGAATCCAGGCAGGAAGCCTTTGGCGGCAGTTTCGGAACGGTGGTGATTGCTACGGTGTTCCTCTTCATCATGGTATTGCTGCTGGAATTCAAAACCTTCAAGAGCATGCTCATCGTGCTCTCCGTGATTCCATTGGGTATTATTGGTGGCGTACTGATGTTGTGGCTCACCGGCAATCCGCTGTCCTTTGTGGCCATCATCGGTTTCATTGCATTGGCCGGCGTGGAAGTGAAGAACTCGATTCTATTGGTTGACTTTACCAACCAGTTGCGGGAGGAGGGTATGGAGTTAAATGCGGCCATCAAGCAGGCGGGTGAAATTCGTTTCCTGCCCATCGTACTTACGTCACTCACCGCGATTGGCGGATTAACACCGATTGCTTTGAACAGCAATCCGTTGATCTCGCCGCTGGCACTGGTGCTCATTGGTGGATTGATTTCTTCAACGATATTATCTAGGATCGTGACACCTGTGGTGTATAAGTTGATTCCACCGAAGGTGGAAGTTGCTGCGCAGGCATAAAGGCACATGGCACTTGGCACTGTTTTAGGCCGCAGGTTATAAGCGAAACCTGCGGCCTTTATAATGCCCATTGCCCAATGCCAAATGCCTACGCATAGCGTTGAGCCTACGCATAGCGTTCACCTAGGCGTGTACTCGAAAACAAAATATTGAACGGTGATGATTCCGGATTGTCTGCCGGTCTGGGTAAGCCGGATCTGGTCTGGCAGTCCGGAGTTGACACCGTTTTTTGCTGTTTCATAGGTATCCAACTCGGTAAATGTCCAAAATGGTTTTTTGCGGGTATACCTTGCAAACATTCCCTTCCGTATAAATGGGAACGGCGTGGCCAACTCATCCGGGAATTCAAAAAAATCAGGATTGATAAAAGCGAAGGGATTCCTTACAGCTCCCTGAAACATTCGATATGATCCGGTGGAAGAAGAAAAATCCGGAGCACCTGGTAAACTCTCTTTCAGCGAGTAAAAGATCTCCGTATTGTCTGGCTCAGGAAAACTGTAGGAATACACTGTTTCAACTTTACTGGCGTAACGATTATTCGCATACACGGAATCGGTTCTTTTGACCAGTCTTCCAAGTATGCTTAACGGGTAGAGAAACTCACGATCCTGCGGGGGTGTCTGGTAAACATAGGTCCTGATCATCCCCGATGTGCGATCAGCGCCTGTTTTACGTACCGTTAATATTTGCTTACCCCGGTCATAACTATACGAGAAAGTATCTGTGGTAGTTCCTTTTACGATGATGACTTGCTGGATAAACCCCGTACCACTATAACTGATTGTAATGTTTTCAACGATCCGCCTGTTCTCAAAACGGGTTCTCCGGGTTAGATAATCATTGGCGTTGTAGCTGAATGTATAGTAGGGCGCATTGGTGGTATCCCGATTCTCCCCGGTCACATACATCTTAGCCGGTGCAAATGCCGGTTTTGAGTCTGGCAATACATCCTTGTTACAGCTAAGGATAACCATAGAGGCGAAGATCAGCGTGAAGGTGTAGTTTCCAGGCATATTAAAAGATACTTTATCCATTAACAGGCTGTTAGGAGTGCCGCTATAAAGTTTTCTTAAATCCCGAGGAAGTCGCAATCAATGCGGCAGACGCTTCGCGAGGCATTAGGCATAGGGCACTGGGCATTGCCGGCCTGCGCAGAAACACTCGGAGTGACTGCCGGCGCGCCGCATAGCGCGCCTTCCTACATTGCCGCATTACCGCATTACCAAATTGCCACATTACTTTGCAAGTCTTTCTATGAGATCCGCAATCAACGCCGTCCACCCCGTCTGGTGATTGGCTCCCAGCCCCTTGCCGCTATCTCCGTGAAAATATTCATGGAACTGGATCAGGTGCTCGTTGCCGGGACGCTGATAGAATTCATTGTATTCCCCAAAAGCGGCCCTGGCGCCTTCTTCATCCTTGGTGAAGATGGTGATGAGCCGCTCTGTTAGCTTGTCTGCTACCTGACGCAAGTTCATCTTCTCACCGCTGCCTTTGGGAAATTCCACTTTGAGATTATCGCCGTAAAACCTTCCATACCTGCGGATGCTGCGGATAATAATATAATTCATCGGGATCCACACCGGTCCGCGCCAATTGGAGTTACCACCAAAGAAATCACTGGTTGAATCCCCGGGATCATATTCAATGGTATGCCGAACACCGGAGATCTCTACGGTGTATGGATTCTTCTCGTAGTATTTAGACAGTGCCCGGATACCGTAGTCCGATAAAAATTCGGCCTCGTTCAACACCCTGTCCAGCAAGGCTTCCAGCCTTTCCTTGGGAAGCAAGGATACCAGCACACGATCCTTTTCATTGTGCTCTTCGTTCGGCCAGAACAGATTATTTTTCTTTCGATAATTTTCAAACCAGGTGATGCGTTTTGAAAAATCTTTCAGCTTATCAAACATCTCTTTCTTGATGATGGATACCGCAAAAAGACTGGTGAGTCCAACGATGGATTGGATCCGCAGTTGCAGGGGCGGACTGCCCGCAACAGATAAAGTATCGTAAAAGAATTTATCGTCTTCGTTCCACATGCCGTGGTGATTGAGTGCTTCAGCAATCAATACAAACTGCTCAAAAAATTTAGTGGCCGTATCTTCAAAACTCTGATCATGCATGGCAATCTCCAATGCAATGTCCAGCATGTTCAATGCAAACATGCCCATCCACGCGGTACCATCGGCCTGCTCAAGGCGCATGCCCGCATTCAGTGGCGCGCTTCTGTTGAATACGCCGATGTTATCCAGTCCGAGGAAACCTCCTTCAAACATGTTGTTGCCGTTGGGATCCTTACGGTTGATCCACCAGGTGAAATTGATCAGCAGTTTGTGAAAGGCGCGCTTCAGAAAATCCACATCGCCCTGGCCTTTCATCTTCTTCTCGGTCTGGTACACTTCCAACACGGCCCAGGCCTGTACGGGCGGATTCACGTCAGAGAAGTTCCATTCATAAGCAGGCAGCTGCCCATCGGGTTTCATATACCACTCCCGCATGATCAGCAACAACTGGTTCTTGGCAAAGGCCGGATCCACCAGCGCCAGCGGAATACACTGAAAAGCCAGATCCCATGCAGCATACCAGGGGAATTCCCATTTGTCTGGCATCGAAATAATATCCTGGTTTTTCAGGTGTTTCCAATCATGGTTTCGGCCATATTGTTTATGCGTTCCATGGTCCGAGATGCCATCGCCCTGATTGATCCATCGTTCCACATCGTAATGATAAAACTGCTTACTCCAGAGCATACCGGCAAGGGCCTGGCGCTGGATGTTTCGTAACTCTGAATCTGGTGGGGTAGATAAAATTGTATTGTAGTAGTCATCGGCCTCTTTCTTCCGGATGTCAAACAATTGACGAAACTCTGCCGGAAAAGGATCGCTCTCCTTATGATCCGCAAGCCTTAGATAAACATCTTTAGTCTCTCCCGCCGCAAGGTTGAGCCGATACACGGGCGAAAACTTTGTTCCATGCTTTCGCTTGCGCATGAGCGGCAGATTCTTTCCAGATACAATTACATTGTTGATGGCGTCTTTGGTGAATGGACCGCGTTGCTCCTTTCCCATGACGAGATGATGGTTGGTTTCGTTCTCCGTAAAAAATGTTTCCTCGGGAGCATCATAGTATAGATAATAAGAACCGAGTCTTGCATGCAAGGCCCGCACATAATTCCCTTCTTTGGCGATGATCGATGGCTTGCGCATGGAATCGTCATACTGCCATCGGTTATAAAACCATAGGGTAGGCATCACCGTTAGTGGCGCGGTTTCCTTACCGCGGTTGGT
>JBKCVJ010000017.1:0-3773 GCA_046317915.1 Sphingobacteriales bacterium | reverse complement strand
TACCGTTACCTGCTGGTTGCAGAGTTCGATGATCTTAAGGACCCGGTTGAGCCTGTGCAACACCAGGTTCATGTCTTCGGAATTGTCGTTGATCCTTTCTTTGGAAAAGACTTTCCGCACGTAGTCCAGTTCAAAAAGGATCTGCTTGAACCATAGTTCAAAAGCCTGGTGTATCACGATGAACAGCATCTCGTCATGTGCAGGATGGTTACCCGGTTTATCACTCTGCGGATGCTGTGCATCCAGGATCTTATCGAGCTCCAGGTAATCGGTATAATAGAGTTCCTTCGACATAGCAATCGATTTTCTCCGGCAATTTAGTTATTAAAGCTGCGCAAAGTTTTTTACCTTTCTTTTTTCCCAAACACTAACATGCGTAAATCACGAATAGCATCCATCGATATCCTCAGGGGTATTGTGATGGTGATCATGGCGCTGGACCATGTCCGCGACTTCTGGCACCAGCAGGTAAGTATGGATGGGCAGGACCTCGGGGGTGATCCTACAAATATGGCCAGTACCACGCCGATCTTGTTCTTCACGCGTTTCATCACCCATTTTTGTGCGCCTACATTTGTGTTTCTAACCGGTACATCGGCTTATCTCATCGGACTTAGAAAGAGCAGGAAGGAATTGTCATTGTTTCTCATCAAACGCGGACTTTGGCTGATATTGGTGGAGTTGTTGGTGATAACACTTGCCATCACTTTTAATCCACTGTACAACATTCTGATTTTACAGGTCATCTGGGTCATTGGCTGGAGCATGGTGATCCTTGGACTGATGGTTTGGCTGCCATACGAAGTGATCCTGGTCACTGGACTTGTGATCATGTTTGGCCATAATGCGTTGGACCTGATCGGCGTGTCAGACAGTGTAAAAAATTCTCCATTGGGGATGATTTTCTACTATTCATATAATGTAGTGATTCCGCTCAGTGCAGATCGGATGATCTTTGTGTTGTATTCCTTGTTGCCCTGGCTGGGTACTATGCTCACGGGGTACGGATTCGGAAAGTTGTTTGAACCCACGGTCACGCCTGAACGAAGAGTGAAAATGTTATGGATGCTGGGACTAGGAAGTTTGGCGTTTTTTGTAGTGATGCGCTTCATCAACGGGTATGGTGATCAGAATCCCTGGGCCGTGCAGCCGAGGGGAACGGTGTACACCATCCTTTCGTTTTTCAACATCACAAAATATCCCGCGTCATTGTTATACTACGCCTGTACCCTCGGTGTAGCGATGGTTGCGTTAGCTATGTTGGAGCATACACAAAACCGATTCACCAAGGTCATGAATGTCTTTGGCCGGGTCCCGTTCTTTTATTACGTCATCCATTTCTTTGCCATACATTTTATTACGGTCATTATTTTCTTTATACAGGGATACGGCGCAAAAGATATTGTGAGTCCCAATAACCCATTTCTGTTCCGGCCTTTCACACTTGGCTTCCCGCTATGGGGTGTATATGTTGGCTGGATCCTGCTAATCATCGCACTCTATCCCTTGTGTAAGAAATATGACCGTTATAAGAGTACGCAAAAGCATTGGTGGTTGTCATATCTCTAATATCCAAATTCTATTGCCAATTGTTATTTGTTAATTGCCAATTGTTAATTACTATGTATAGGCTACTTATCGCTTCCGTCTTTATCTTCTCGCTTTCTTCAGCGTATGCCCAGGATTCAACCTATGCTGAAAAACTTGGTTACCCACGCGGCACTAAAGTCCTGATCCTCCACATCGATGATGTGGGAATGAGTTATGATCAAAATGCGGGTACCATTGAAGTACTGGAAAAAGGTGCGGCCAAAAGTTGCAGTGTGATGATGCCCTGCCCCTGGGTGCCGGGATTTTTACATTACCTGAAATCCCATCCTGATGTTGATGCAGGATTGCACCTCACATTGACTTCTGAATGGAGTGACTATCGATGGCACCCATTAAGTGGCAAGCCCGCCGTGCCTGGATTGGTGGATAAAGAAGGGGCGATGTGGGGATCCGTAGAAGACGTAGTGAAGCACGCGTCGGCTGATGAGGTGGATAGGGAAATCCGTGCGCAGTTGCAACGCGCGTTGGATGCAGGGTTTATGCCCACGCATATGGATTCACACATGGGTACCCTTTTTGCTTCGCCGGCCTTTATCATGAAATATGTTCAGTTGGGGATAGAGCAAAAGATACCCGTCATGATGCCGTCCGGCCACGGTTCGTTGGTGATCAGGGATATGAAGCTCGATGCCAATTCCATCGGTATGATGCGCGCCATCGGCAAACGCTTGTGGGATGCAGGTTTGCCTACCATTGATGACCTTCACAATACCAGCTATGCGCCGCATCTGCCTGCGGGGGTGAAGCCCACTTCCGAGAATCTGCGCAAGTACAAGACACAGTATTACATCAATGCGCTCAAAGAATTGAAGCCTGGTATCACCTATATGATTATGCATTGCATAAAGCCCACGGAAGTGTTTCCGTTTATTTCGGATTCACAGCCCCACCGGGAGGGTGATTACCTCGCAATGATGAACCCGGAGTTTAAGAAGGCGCTGGAGAAAGAGGGGATTGTGGTGACTACAATGCGGGAGTTGATGCAACGCAGGGCAGATCGGTAGTTCGCAGGTCGCAAGTTCACAGGTCGCTAGTTCGCAGATCCATAAACAAACATTATGAAGTTCATTTTCACCTTTGTCCTTAGCATCTTTATTACACAGGCATCCTTTTCGCAATCGTATGCCAAAGAACTACAGCTTGTGGCTACGGATATTCTTGACAGTATGACGGATCTGCAGAAGAAGCGTGTGTTGTTTGATATGAAGGATTCTGCGCGGGTGCAATGGAACAACCTGCCCATCGGCTTACGTGCACGGGTAGGTGTAAATATTGGATCGATGACCGAGGGACAGCGCATCCAGCTGCATCGTCTCATTTCCGTTTCGCTTAGTTCACAGGGGTATCTGAAATCTACAGCCGTGTTTCATATGGATAACCTGCTGAACATGATGTATGATACGCTCAAGGCAAGGGGAGAGGTTGACGAACGTACTTTCAAGTTTTTGATGGATCTAAAATGGACCCATAAGAATTTTTACCTCGCTTTTTTCGGCGATCCGCGTTCCGGTAACAACTGGGGATATAAGATCGAGGGGCATCATTTGTCGCTCAACTTCACGGTTCTGAATGGCAAAGTTTCTGTGACACCATTTTTCATCGGCTCTGATCCTGCTGAGTATCGGATCCTGGAGTATGCCGGTTGGCGGATACTCGGCCAGGAAGACGACCTTGGTATAAAACTGGTGAACTCCTTCACTCCGGAGATGCGCAAACGGGCCACCTGGGATACGGTGGTTCCCAGGGATATCATTACGGCTGCGGAGAGTGGGAAGCGGCTGATCAACAATTGGGGCGTGAAAGTGAGTGAGATGAATGCGGCACAACAGGATCTCGTGGCACGGATCATTCGTGAATACGTATTCAATTTTGAATGGGAGAAGGCCAATGAAGAGTACAGCAAGATTATGAAGGCTGGGCTGAAGGATGTTTATTTCGGCTGGATCGGTCCGTACACCGAAATTCAATCGCATTACTACATGCTCAACGGTCCCACGTTTTTGATTGAGATGGACAACCGCGGAAACCATATCCACACCATCTGGAGGGAGAAAGGGAATGAGTATGGGGAAGATGTGTTGAGGAAGCATTATTTAGAAACAAAGCATTAGTAGGTCGCAGGTCGCAGTTCGCAGGTCGCAGTGGGCAGGGGGCGGGGGTGG
>JBKCVJ010000016.1:0-29952 GCA_046317915.1 Sphingobacteriales bacterium | reverse complement strand
CCCTGATGCGTTGGTTCCCTATCGCACAACCGCTGCATATTCTTTACACCGTAGTGTCCGGATTTTTCGGACAGACCGGTGGCTACCGATGGAAAGGGCGCAATGTAAAATGATAGTATCTTGGGTTGTGGATCAGCAATCCCTCACATTTTCTGCATGGCGAAAACTAAAGCGAAACAAAGCCGCTGTAGCCGGCCTGTTCTGTATTGTAGCCGCAGTCTTCATAGCCATATTTGCCTATTGGCTGGCACCTGATCCTTCTCCCAATGCCAACCGGATGATCCTCGAAATCAGTGGTCAGGGACCCGGATTCAAGATGACCTATCTACTGGTCCCCAAGCCTGACGCAGAACGCGTGAATTTCTTACAACGGACATGGAGTGGCAAGCTAGATCAGTTTACATCGATCCCCATCATGGGCCATCGGATTTCCGCAGACAGTATCATGATCGATAAATATGTTGACGATGGCGTAACGGAAAACATCGCCTACGCCATTCGTGATCTGCAACTGCAACAAAACGAAACGGCCACCAGCAGGATCGTTTCCAGAACGCATTGGCTGGGGACCGATAAATTTGGAAGAGATATTCTCAGCAGGCTGATCGTGGGAACCCGCGTGAGCCTGAGCGTAGGCACCATTGCCGTGCTGATCTCACTCACACTTGGCATCCTGCTCGGCGCCTTTGCCGGCTTCTATCGCGGCCGCACAGACGATCTGATCATGTGGTTCATCAATGTGGTCTGGAGCATTCCAACCCTACTGCTGGTATTTGCGATCACGCTGGTATTGGGCAAAGGATTCTGGCAGGTATTCGTTGCCGTTGGACTAACCCTTTGGGTAAGTGTTGCCCGGATGATCCGTGGACAGGTCTTCAGCATTCGCGAGCTGGAGTATATAGAAGCTACCAGGGCCCTCGGCTTCAGTGATGCCCGTACGATCTTTCGGCATATCCTTCCTAACGTGCTGGGCCCCGTACTCGTGATGGGTGCTTCCAATTTTGCATCTGCCATCGTGATTGAAGCCGGACTGAGTTTTCTCGGCGTGGGTGTACAGCCTCCGCAACCTTCCTGGGGACTCATGATCAAGGAGAACTACAATTTCATCGTCACCAATCATCCGATGTTGGCCATTGTGCCCGGACTGGCCATTATGGTGCTGGTCCTATCCTTTAACCTGCTCGGCAATGGACTGCGAGACGCGCTGGATGTGCGCGCCTGAGGTCATACCGATGAGCAATCCCGCAATGATGTAAAACAACGATCCGATCTTATCTGCTTCAATGAGATCACTCAGGCTGATCAGGATCACAACCATCGCCAGCATAGCGGTCAGGGCCTGCAAGAGGAATCGGTCTTCTGTATTTGTGGATCGATGATACGCATTCTGCGCATAGGCAAACATCGTGAACAACAATACCACAAAAAGGATCAATGCAGGAAATCCCTGCTCGCTCAGCAACAACAGGAAATAGTTGTGCACCGTGGAGCGCTCCGGGTTACTGCTCACATAAGTGCGATATGCGGCAACGGTATAGGAACGATACGCAGGATAAAAATGATTGGGACCAACACCTGTCAGCGGATGAGCCTCCGCCATGCGCCATCCTGCGATCCAACGATAGAATCGTTCTGCAGTAGAGAGATCTTTCATCGCGTATGTAGCTTCAATGTGATCTCCCAATGCGGCATGATAAATGGTGGAGGAGTAGTCTGGTCTGTATCGCAGGTATTGATTATCCTGGATCAGCCATATACTTACCGCCGTCACCACCAGCACAACAAATACCATAACATAAACCAATAGACGCTTCCGCATGAACCATACGGCAAGCACACCTACCGGCAGCGCAAGCCAAGCACCCCTCGAATAAGAAAAATAAAGGGCGATGAGTAAGATGACCAACCCAACGATCCACCAGGGATTTCGTGTGACACGGTGCAAGATCCAAATCATCGGAAGGGTACAGACCAATAGTGCGCCGTAGTTTACATGGTTCCTGAAATAGGGCGCGCAAACATTACTGACCTCCGCAAAAGAAAAACCCGTCAATGCATGCCTGAACAAAGTGACCACTGCAAGGATGATCATCGGAATAGCGATCAAAGTAAATGCCTTTCGCCGCGTATCTGCTCCATCCAACAACAAATATGATCCACAGGTGAAGGGAACAATAAACCAAAGCTTTGCCAGCAGATATTTTACAGATAGCCATCCACCACTGGTTGCCATCGTACTGATACAGGCCCAGCACCATAACAAGGCAATCCATATCATGATGGGATGGGAGATCAATTCAGCCATGCGTTGTGGCGACTGGAACATCATCACCACAATCACGAGCGTTGTCAACCACATCAGCGGCTCATCCGGAAAATCCGTACCCAACGAAGGCGTCAGCTGCACCTCCATGGACCAGGGTATGGAAAACCAAAGAAATAACAGCAATGCCCGCGGTGCGCCTGTCAGATGAAGTAGAAGCACTGCCACAGGTGCCGTCAGCATCAGCAAGGGCTGATGCAAAAAAACAGCCGCCGCAACCGCAAGGGTCAGCAAGCCAAATAAAAATCCATATGGCAACTCACGGCTTTGCATAACCGCTTTTCACGAAAATCCTCGCTGCCAGCCAAAGCAGCATGGTCAACAAAGCTGCAAAAACAGCCACTGCTATATTCAATAAGATCCGCGGCTTGTCTGGCAGTTCGGCCAGCACGGGTTCCGACAAAACAAAAAATGCTGGGGGGATATTCACGCGTGCAATCCTGTTTTCGTTGATCCTGTCTTTGATGAACTGAATACTTTCGCCACCGGTCAGTGTTTCCAACTGACTGCTGTCTTCATCCCTTCGTTTCAACTCTTCCTGGAACAACTGAATGTTCCGATCATAGTATTCCACATACAGTTTGTCAAATACATTTTGCGTGTGTTTCAACAACTGCTCGATGATTTTTTTGGCCATGGTCGGGTTTTTGTCCCAAACCTTGATCTGCAGATCCCCATACTCGGAGCGCTTGAGGGTCAGGCTTTTGTCGAGCCGCTTCATCGCCTTATGCCGTTGGTCACTGCCTTTTATCTTGTAATGCGAAATAAGCCCAAGGCTATCCACCACCTGATGCAAGACTGCCGCGGAATGCATGATGGCCGTGATCCTATCGAGATCATCTGAGGAACCGTAGGCCGAGTTCAAATCCTGTACACTGTTCCTTCCAAACAGCTGCTGCTTATCCATCATCTTAGAGTTGACGGGCAAAAGCGATGCTTCGGACAAGTATTGTTTGGGCATCAGCAAACTCACGCCTATAGCCACCACCACGGCTGCTGTTACCAACATAAGCATTTGCTTCCTGTACTGCCAGATCAACATAGGTAAAGTATCCTGCATAGTGCTTATAAAAATAGGTATTTAAAAACCAGAAACGCGGCAACCGCTATTCCGAAGTACATGAAAACTTCTTTTCTCCCCGGCCATATGCTGGTGCGGAGTCCGCTCACTACTAATACCGTGGCGGCATACCCGGTTTGGATCCACACAGATACCCAGGCTGCGCCGTTTATGCCATATCTGGGAATGATAAAAAGATCCGCAATCACAAGAATGAGCGCAAACAAAAAACTCAGCTTCAGGAAATCCCTGATATACCCTGTTGCCGTCAGCAGGGTACCGTGGATCTGGATGATCACGTAAGCGGGCAAACACAAAAAAAGAATTTTGATGAGAGCTGATGTGCCTGCTTCTCTGCCATGATAAAGAACTGTATTGATCCAACCCGAGATGAAAGGTGCGGCCACGGCCAACAACACGGAAGGGATCATCAACAATGGCCTGCAGATATCGATCACATCTTTCACCTGTTTCTCCTGCGGCCATTGCCTCGCGATGTATGGCAATAGAAATCCTGCCATGATATAGCCTACCATGTTCACCGCATCGTTCAGCCGGAATGCGGCTGCATAGGTTCCCGCATCATAAGCACCACCTGGGGCCATGCGTTCTATCAGGAAGCCATCGGCCCTCATCAAAACAGTCATGAAAAAAATATTGACTGCAAATGGAAGGCTCTCCCGGAGGATACCCCAACTAAAGTATTTCAAGGGCCGGATGTTCCATTGCACCTGGCGTTGAAACAAAAAGAAAATAGCCAAAGCCATAGAAAGCACCAGTCCGGAGATCTGGATCAACACAAAACGATTGATGGAGATGGCGGCACCGGTACCCGGCAACCAAAGGATGGCGCCAATGACAATGATGACAAACAATTTATCTGTGACGGATACCCATGCATCCTGTACAAAAAGCTGCGACGAAGAAAGGTAAGCCCGCAATACCATTTGAAAACCGCTGAGTACCTGAAGAAGGATGAGCAGCCAAAGTAAGGGTGCAGTATAGGCATTGGTGAACCAGGCAATGGTCAATACCACCAATATGTACAGGAGACTCAACACAAATTTCATGCTGATGGCCTGCGACAAAAGTGCAGGGCCTTTGGAAGAATCCACTGCAATGGAACGGTTCACAAATGCGGTGATGCCCAGATCCATCAGGAATTGAAAAACCAGTGCAAGACTGAATAACCCGAAGTACTGACCATACACTTCATAGCCGGTGATGTTCTGCACCTGCCTGTCGATCCCCAATACCCAAACAGGTTTGATCACCAGGTTCAGCAGCAGCAACAAACCCAGGGATCCCATGAACTTGCGGGAGTCAGGCAAAAGCTTCATGATGGAAGCAGTCTCGTCACCTGTACGTTGCGGTTAAAACTTTCGTCGAGCGAGATAAAGGTCTCCGTTCGCTCAATACCCTTGATCTTTTGCAAACTATCGTGCAATACAAAGCGAAGCTGCGCGATATCCTTACAAACCACTTCCAGAAACATGGAATAGTTTCCGGTGGTGTAGTTGAGCCGGATGATCTCGGGGATCTTACGGAGGTCCTCAGCCACCTGGTCATAGAGCGAACTTTTCTCAAGGAAGATACCCACGAAAGCGGTGATATCATAGCCCAGTTGTTTCAGGTCTACGTTGAGTTTAGTACCTTTGACCACGCCCAACTCCTGGAGTTTTTTGATCCTGACGTGGATGGTACCACCGGAAACAAAGAGCTTTTTACCCAGGTCCGCATAAGAAATCCCTGCGTCTTCCATCATCGCCTGGATGATCTGAAGATCCAGTTTGTCCAAATTAAATTTTGAGGCCATTCTTCTGCTTCTGTTTTTAAATTATCTATTGATATGGCTAATTTATTGAAGAATTTCTGTATTTTCAAAATTTTCATTGAAATATTTGTAACGAAACAGCCATTTACCCTAAATTTGTGGCATCAAGTTCTTAAAAATTGTGGGGTGATGAAATTTTGGCAGACATACCCTCTTGTCTCGAGGGTGAGGGCCAACGGATAAACATTGCGTAACGCCAGTGACACTGCAGGGTCACCGACTGGGGTTGACCACCTTATCGGAGGGAGTTGCTTCCCGCCGCGATGCGCAAAGGCTAACGTCCTCGTGGAGGTTCGACTCCTCCCCCTACAGCAAATACAAGTGAGAAGTGAAAGGTGGAAGTTGGAAGCTTCCACCTTTTTATGCCCTTCAGTATATTGAAAGCATTCAGTAACATGGTATCTGAAGCGACTACTGCTGATGCAAGATTACAAAACACGCTTTCCAACTTCCATATAAACGCGTTTTATCATTCCGGATCAAGTGTGTAAATTTAGAAACGCCTTTGCGCGACCTGCCAACAAATTCAGGACTATTGTCTATGGTTCATCCAACTACTTAGACCCAAACAACTAAAGGTTTGGGGAACCTATGACCTAGTGATGCTTTTTCGGCCAGATCTTACTGATGGTGAATGCCATGCCCCAGGAGTTGTAATAGTTCCATTTATTATCCCAAACCAGGGCTACCCCGATCTCCCAGTTCTTGGGGATATGAGCGCCATACTCAATACCCAATCGGGTGAGGCCAAGGTTTTTCCCTTCTGCAATTTCAATACCGGCGCCGGCCAGGAAGCTGAAATGCTTTCCGGGTTTGTAGATGCCAACAGGTACCACGGCGAGGGGGCGCTTCCGTTCAATGATCTCTTTATCAGCATCCTCGATAAGAAAATCCTCCAGGATCAGGTCCGTCTGTAGCCCTACTGCCCATTTATTGGAAAGCCAATAGTCATAGTTCACACTCCAGGAAGCTGCAACCAGCCACTGTGTTTTACCATCCACTTGCCCTTCAGAAATATGGGTGTGGCCCAGACCCAGCGTAAGCCTGGATGCGCCTTTCATGCTATGTTCATGCTCCGCATGTTTGTTAGGCGTAATGTTATGATTTGCTTCCTGCGCAACCAATGCCTGGGTAGTCAGAAAGCCAATAATCACCATTAATTGTTTCATGACCCCAAATTAATACTTGTGTGTATGCCTGCAAGCCAAGCTTGTTGCAATTTACTATCCTTATACAATGTCTATTTTATCAATGCTCATGCCTGCTCAGAACCCCAAGCACGTGAGCCATGGTCTGGCTGGAAAAATCCGGGTCAGACTGGGTGGCAACCGATTTGCCTCTCTCAACGCTGCCTATTCCCTTTACAGGCTGCAAACGGCCTTCTACCACTGTGCCCCATACGCTGATGTCTTTCACTTTGAGCGGATCAACTGTAAGTGGGTTGTCCGATAAGATCGTGAAGTTGGCAAGCTTTCCTCTTTCTATTGAACCCATGCTGCCCTCCACTTTTAATGAATAGGCTGCATCAATGGTTACCGCTTTCAACGCACCCAACCTGCTCACTTTCTGATTGGGTGCTGCCACCCTGCCACCTGTAGTAATCCTGTTGATGCCGCACCACATCAAAAACAAAGGATCAGCAGGCGCCATCGGCATGTCTGAATGATAGGAGTACGAAACACCGGCCCTTTCCACATCGCCCATTCTCACCATGTTATCCGCGCGGTCAGGGCCGAGTCCGTTTTTGCTGTAGTTATCTGCCAGTGCACGGGTATAGTAGGGATTGCCACTCACAATGCAACCTAAACGGGCAATACGATCCACCTGATCTTTCGCACTGACTGCAAAATGAACGATGACGGTCCTGTGGTCATACCGCGGATTCCTGCGCATATTCTCTTCAACTGTATTTAACACGCGGTCCAGCCCTGCATCCCCATTTACATGTATATGAATTTGGAAGTCCGCATCCCAGAATATCCGAAATGCACGCTGGAACACATCCAGGTCTGTCATCCATTCTCCATGGTGGTTATCCAGGTAAGGCTCGCGCACCTGCATCAGTTGGGAATAGATGGCTCCGTCTGCAAACAACTTCACCTGCTTCTGTGCCAGTGAAGTCCGGCCCCGGTACCAACTGTCCAGTTTCCCTGCCTCTTCGATCACTTGATTATCATCTTTGTACTTATCGCAGAGCGTTTTGCCATCTGCCATGAAGCTCCAACGAAAAGGCATATCATCTGAAGACATCACTCCATTAACCGCTTCCTGCAGTGGCTTAACGAGTATGCCACCCGGCTCATTACCATACGTGATCCCTTTGGCATGCATATAGTTCCTGCAGATCTGCAGTCCCTTCGTCAATCTCTCAGGCGTGGCCACCACGCCTGCTATTTTGGGTCCCACTGCAAAAAAGCCTTGTTCCCAAAACCTGCCTTCATCGAAATTGCTTTGACGTTTCGGAGACTCACCCAATCCATTCACAAACTCAGCATTGATGCCGTATTTGTTCATAGCGGCAGTATTAAATACCAGTTCATGTGCAGAACGCATCCAGGCAATCACTGGTCTTGTCTTGCTGATCTTATCAAGGTCAGCGCGGGTCAATGGACCATAGAAGCTGGGATGGTAACCCCAGGTCACCAGTGCTTCTTCTGGATCAGTCAATTTTTTTTCCGCAGCCGAAAGCCGGGTCATAAAATCTTCCTTGCTCTTCACAGCAGGGACGGTTCCGGATGGCAGGACCCAGTCTTCGATCGACAACACTTCTGATGCAAGCGTAAGTGCAGCAAGGATAGGATGGTCATGCTGCGCAATGAATCCAGGCACCAACACTTTTTTTGCAAAACGATTATCAACTTCATATGGCGTGGCACCAAGTGCCAGTTTCACATCAGAAAGTTTGCCAACGGAAAGTATCTTATCATTCAATACAGCAACAGCTTCTGCTGTTGTGTTCTTCGGATCCAAGGTTATGATCTCCTTTGCTACATATATTACGGCTTTTGAGGGAGCGGACTGCATGCTGCTACCAACTTCCTGCAGGGTCTGGCTTTTCACAGTAATCGTGAAAAGCAAAATGACTATCGCAAAAAATGATCTGCTCATCATTTTGAGTTTTTCAGTTAACATTCGATAGGTATCAACCTCAGGGTTTTCTATAAATCGATTTCCCCTCCTTGATCGTCTCCATCACCTTTATGTCCTTCAGTGTCATCGGATCCACCTTCAATGGATTTTTATCGAGGATAACCAGGTCCGCCAGTTTACCGGCCTTCAGGCTTCCTTTCCTGTCTTGCTCCATATGCTGGTCTGCCCCCCAAATGGTGATGGTTTGCAAAGCCTGATAAGGCGTCAGCCTTTCATCAGCCCCCAAAAGTTTCCCGCTCCTGCTCACACGATTGACGGTGGTCCACATGATCATCATGAGGTTGGGCAGGGCCACAGGTGCATCAGTATGGCTGGTCACGCGCACTCCTTTCTTCAGTGCACTATTGATCGGGCTGATGGCAGATGCTTGCTGCGGGCCTACGATCTTGGTATACCAGTCACCCCAATAAAAAGTATGCATCGGGAACAGCGAAGCGTACACATGGTATTTTTTCAGACTGTCCAGTTGGTCTTGTCTGACAAATTGCCCATGGATGAGAACGGTCTTTCTGTCTTTATCGCCATACAGTTCCGTAGAATGCCTAAGTCCGCGTATCATCTGGTCTATGGCTGCATCCCCATTGGCATGCATCATCACCTGCCAGTTGTTTTTGAATGCGCTATCTACATAGGAGAAAAATTCTTTATCGTCAGGTATGACAGGATAACCCTTATATCCTTTTTTCTGCCCATCCGGTGGCAGCAGATAAGGTATGGTACGCCAGGCGGTCCTGCCCTGGGGGGATCCGTCCAGGGTTATCTTAAGTCCTGCCACACGATAGTGATTCGTGTAGTTTGGTCCCGCCCATTCAGAACGAAGGAATGGCATGGCCGAATAGTCAATATAACTGGGTACATCGATCTTTAGCTTACCTGCCTTAGCGAATAATGCAAGTCCTCTATGTTGTGCTTCCAAGGCCCTTCCTTCCTGCGCGGTGGTATAACCATAGCTTGCTGCCAATTCCTGGCCTTTACCCATAAAGTATTCACCTGCCTTGGCATTGGTGGGCGTCAATATTTTGGCAAAATAGGGTATGGCAGCCAGTTCCTCCAGTACACCATTGGGGGTCTTGCCATCTTTTTCCCTTCGGATGACCCCGCCGGTTGGATTGGGCGTGGATGCGTTGAAGCCCATTTCTTCAAGGCCTTTGGTATTCATGACCGCAAAATGCCCTGATATATGAACGGCGATCACGGGTGTATCTTTTGCAACCAGGTCCAATTCCTGACGGGTCGGGAATCGATTCTCCTTAAGCACTGCATCATCAAAGCCCATCCCGGCGATCCAGCCGTTGGTGACGGAGGTGCCGTTCTTGACGGTCCATTCTTTCAAGGCTTTGACCAGGCTGGGGATGTCATTGCAATTGCCATCCGGATAGGCAAGCAGGTTTGCCGTGATAGCTTGCCCTCCCATTCCGAAGAAATGCGCGTGGCCATCTATGAAACCGGGCACCAAGGTCTGGCCCTTTAGGTCCACCATCTGATGCCCTTCACCTGCCTGCTTCATGGCTTCGTCTTTGGCACCCACAAAAAGGATTTTGCCATCTTTCTCCACCAACGCCTCAGCATACTGGGCACTGTCGCCTTCCATGGTAATGATATCGCCACCGTAGTACATGGTGGCATGGCCGGAGTCCCTTTTTTCTGCAGTGTTCTGGGTGGCATTATTGCAAGCGGCAAAAGCCAAAGGAATACTTACAATAAGGCATAATGCTCTTAGTTTCATCGTTGCTATTTTTTATTAATTGATCCACCTTCTTTAATGGTCTGCATCACTTTATTGTCTTTTAACCTCATATGATCAACCTTTA
Organism: Sphingobacteriales bacterium; assembly: GCA_046317915.1. Taxonomy (GTDB): domain Bacteria; phylum Bacteroidota; class Bacteroidia; order Chitinophagales; family Chitinophagaceae; genus Pollutibacter. The sequence goes on along the minus strand of JBKCVJ010000016.1, from coordinate 19,774 downwards.
ACGGGTTCTTATCGAGAATTACCAGGTCAGCCAGTTTGCCTGCCTTTAAACTTCCTTTCGTATTTTCTTCAAAATATTGATATGCGCCATGTATAGTTAGTGCTTTCAACCCCCGATAGGCATCAATATGTGGCGCCTCGCCCACTAATACACTATTGCGGGAAAGTCGGTTTACTGAGGTCTACGATAAAGATAACTAATTTGGAATTTGGGCGATAAGATTAAGTGTTTGTTTGGGTTGGTCAGTAGTCACAGCTATGAGGACATCAATAGGGTTTGTAAAGACACGAAACATGGTATGATATGATAGAACGCTTTCTATTCCAATGCTAAAAAGAATATTGAAACATCCACATAAACGTGATCCCCTGATTATCTTTTAGGCCTAAGTATTGAGTTGACTTATGAGTTAACTCTATGCCGGTTGATACTGTTTTATTGATGTCCCAAATAACATTACCAAAATAGGTACTATTTTTCCAAACGCCGGATCCCATTAAATCTTGCTTATTACATTCATCCTGTCCATATCCGAACCGGCTTTGCAGGTTTTTTTGCCAGTAATAGGCGGCCTCCGCCCAGAAGCCCTTACTACGGATTTCTTTGTCGTTTGGGCCTTTGGTGGTTTGCAGGATAGCTCCCAAATAGTTGCCAAGGGCTTGCCCGGCATATATTTCTCCCTGAATTCCGAATCGCTTTCCTATACGAAAAGCATACTCGCCGCATATCCCGTTTACATGGGGTTCATTAATGCGGTTATTCACTATTACCCCACCTAGCGTGTCATTTTTAAAGACCCGATAACTGCCTGTTATACCCGAAACAGCTAATTCAACAGCGTTGTAGGGCACCCAGGCATTCTCGTCTTTTCCGGTTTCGTACTTAACAGCCCATTCTAAATTAGGAACGCCATTGTTTTCGGAATTGTTTCGGAGGTCTTCAGAAAAGTAAGTTGAAACCGGCTGAGATGCGGCAAGGGTAATAGAGAGTTTACTGTTTTTTCCCGTTTCAATATATCGGGTAGCCCGCAGCTGACCTCTTGAGCTGTTCCCTGCGCATCCGGAGGAGGCAAGGGCAAAGTACCCATCAATCATATTGGGTATTCGCTCGGCAAAAACATCTACTTGTTGCCCCACTGCAAACCTCCACTGATTATTCTTCATGTCCACATACATTAAAGCGGGTAACAAACCATACGCTGGATCAGCCAAATCACGTATAACATAAAAAACCATTTTAGTGCCTAACTTAAAAGAACCCAGTTGAGGTCCGTCAGCAGCCAGATAAATGGTACTGGCACGGGCATTGAGATCAAAGGTTCCCTCTACCCCTGTAGCATCTTTTGGCAAAAGCAAATAGGCCGTTCCTGTACTGGGGGCCGGTCTGCGATTGGTAAGCAGCATCGTAGTTTTTAGGTTGGCCCCAAAAAAAACACGCACCGAACTATCTGCCAAACTAAGGATGTGTTTTGGACTTTGCGAAAAGACATTTGCACAACAAGTAATCAGGAAACAACAACTAATGATATGCTTTTTCATACCTGAGTTAGGATGAATATCTATGATTAAGTATATTAATGGTTACAAAACATAGCGGAACTGGTTATTGGGCGCTTTGCACCAGCCTGGCCATTAATTTTTGTTGGCTCATACTTAATGGCTTTTTATGGCCGGTTTCGTGGTGATGATCACTCATGGTAACCGGGGTATAGGCCATAGGGGAACTTAGCGTAAAAATAGACTTTCCTTCTTTGATGGTTTGAACCACTTTAATATCTGTAATTCTTGCAGGAGTCACTTTGAGGGGATTATTATCTAGAATAACAAAATCAGCCAACTTACCGGCTTGAATTGTCCCTTTACTTTTTTCCTCCTTAATTTGATAAGCAGCGGCTGATGTAACTGCTTGCAGTGCCTGATAGGGAGAAATTCGCTGATCGGCACCTAACACTTTTCCGGAACTGGTTATTCTATTCACGGCTGCAGATATCAGGGGCATTATCATAGGTGGAGTAATTGGCGCATCATGAGAAAGCGTGAAAGGAACGCCGGCTTTAAGCATAGACTGTGCTGCCATCCCATTGGAGGCACGTTTTGTTCCCCATATTATTTCTATCTCATCCCCCTGCCCATATAAGCCAAAAGATAAGAAAGACGGGATTGCACCCACTGCTTTCATTCGGGCAATTTGATCGGGCCTTGCGTAACCACAATGAACAAAAACCGGCCTGTGGTCGCTCATGCCATGTTTTTTAATGGCAGCTTCAATTGCCCTCAACGCCTGCTCAATAGCCTCATCACCCATCACATGCATATTGATTTGCATATTGGTTTTCCAATACTTATCGAAATACGAAAAAATTAGTGAATCCGGAATCTGTCCATATCCTTTAAAGCCGGGCTCTCTTCCGGGCGGAGGAGTGGCAAATGCTTCCGACATCCAGGCCAATACCGGATTTCCATCTAACCATAATTTTATTCCGCCCAATCTTACCCGATTTATATATCGCTTATCTAAATCAACCCGATCGCTCAGTAGCTTGCTAGCACTACCAGTTGATTTGGACGAATAAGATTCACTTATTCCATACGCTGTATTTACAACATCATCCGTTGCAGATTCTTTAGAAAAAACCACCAAATCTATAGGCAATATTTTCTTTTCAATGGCATTTTCAACAATTGAAATGTCGTCTGCCCCTAATCCCAATCCGCATTCCATAGCGGTGGTTTGTCCGTTGCTAGCCCATATTTTACTGGCTTCTTTTATTACTTTATCGGCAGCTTCTCCTGTAAATGCGGGGCGTTGGTTTCTCACATCAATAAGGGCTGTTTCTTCCATGGGACCTGCGGGCATTTTACTGCCTTTCTCTCTAACATACTCGCCACCGGTAGGATCAACTGTTTTCTCGTCTATATGTAAGAGTTTCATCAGCGCATGGTTCATCGAGCCGCCATGCCCTGAAGCATGAACTACCAGTACGGGTCTATCCATGGAGATTTGATCTAATTCATCCGCAGTTGGATGCCGTTGCTCTTTCATTTTTAGCGGAGCATAACCCATGCCCACAATCCATCCATCTCCAGGAACCTGAGCAATATGCGATTGCATGCGCTTAATAATTTCCGGAATATCTTTCACACCAGTTAAGGATTGATCCATCAGATTTTTCCCGTAATAAACCATGTGGCCGTGTGCATCAATAAAGCCGGGAAGCATTGTTTTGCCGGCCAAATCAACCATAGTATGGCCGTCACCTGCGGCTTTCATAGCTTCGTCTTTGGCACCCACAAAAAGGATTTTACCATCTTTCTCCACCAACGCCTCAGCATACTGGGCACTGTCGCCTTCCATGGTAATGATATCGCCACCGTAGTACATGGTGGCATGGCCGGAGTCCCTTTTTGCTGCAGTGTTCTGGGTGGCATTATTGCAAGCGGCAAAGGCCAAAGGAATACTTACAATAAGGCATAATGCTCTTAGTTTCATCGTTGCTATTTTTTATAAATTGATCTACCTTCTTTAATGGTCTGCATCACTTTAATGTCTTTTAACTTCATAGGATCAACCTTTAACGGGTTCTTATCGAGAATTACCAGATCAGCCAGTTTGCCTGCCTCTAAACTTCCTTTTGTATTTTCTTCAAAATATTGATATGCGCCATTTATAGTTAGTGCTTTCAACCCACGATAGGCATCAATGCGTTGGGCCTCGCCCAATACAACACCATTACGGGAAATTCGGTTTACTGAAGACCACAATAAAAACAACTGATCCATGGGCGTTACACTGGCATCGGTATGATTGGTTGCAATAATACCCATATCCATTGCCGACTTTATCGGGCTAAGAAAACTGGCCCTTTCCATACCCAAATTGGCCATATGCACATCGCCCCAATAGAAAGTATGGTTGGTAAAGAAGCTTGGCAACATTTTATATTTCTTATAAGTAACAAGTTGATCGGGCCGCATAATTTGCGAATGAATAATTACGGTGCGACGATCGGAGGTGCTGTCACTTAATTTTCGCATGGCATATTCATGGCCACTTATCATCATATCAATAGAGGCGTCGCCATTGCAATGCGAATACAGTTGCACTTTATTGCTGTAACAACCCAGCATCAGTTCATTGATCTGTTCTTGTGTAAGATTGGGAAAGCCTTTACAGTCGCGGCTGCACCCCGGTACTGGAGTTAAATAGGGTTTGGTAAGAAAAGCAGTTTTCCCCTGTGGCGAACCATCAGTGGCAATTTTTAACCCACAATATTTTAGGTGACTTTTAAATACTCCCCAGGTAATTTTTCCGGTTCCCAACAATTCTTTAGCCATTTGAAAAGAAGGGGCTGCTTCCAAATCGATGAATAGCAGGTTGGCAGCCGCAGCTTTCGCCAGTAAAGGCATTTTTTCGGGAGTCACTAAATGTTCTGCAGCGGTGGTTACGCCACAACTGGCATAATATTCCTGTGCGGCATTTATTTTTTTAAATTCCTGTTCATCCGATAACACCGATTTGGTTAAGGGCATAAAAGATACCATCGCCATTTCCTGCACAAGGCCTTCCAATTCATTGCTTCCTTTTTTACGTATAAATGCACCACCCGAAGGGTCTTTTGTGGCTGCTGAAACACCGGCTAGTTTAAAAGCCAATGTATTGGCCACCAGCATATGGCCCGATGTATGAATCAATATCACGGGATTGGTTGGAAAAGCAGCATCCAATTCGGCTGCAGTGGGATGTCTTTTTTCAGTAAAAAAATCCTGGTCATATCCCCAGCCAATCAATATGCTGGTATCACTGAATTGTTGTTTTGTTTTCAATGCTTTTAAAGCAGCAACAATATCGGGTATGGAAGCTACCGTACCTACCGGTGCAGGGCTTAGGTTTGCCTGCATCATACCATCAGCAATCGTCAATAAATGGCTATGGCCGTCAATAAAACCGGGTAACATTGTTTTGCCTTCCAGATCAATCATGGTATGGTCGTTTCCTGCGGCTTTCATAGCTTCGTCTTTGGCACCCACAAAAAGGATTTTGCCATCTTTCTCCACCAACGCCTCAGCATACTGGGCACTGTCGCCTTCCATGGTAATGATATCGCCACCGTAGTACATGGTGGCAGCCGTTGATGACCTTTTTGAGGAGTCATTGTTTGCCTGATCATTACTTCCGGAGGAACCGCATGATGCCAGCAAAAGCATGATTACGGTCAGTACAAATAATTGAACAGATAACTTTTTCATGAAATGCTATTGTGCTTTGTAAATTGATTTTCCTTCTTTAATAGTCTCCACCACTTTCAGATCTTTCAAAATCTGCGGATCCACCTTCAATGGATTTTTATCCAGGATCACCATGTCTGCCAATTTACCCGCCTTCAATGTACCTCGATTTTCCTGCTCCTCATACTGCTCTGCTGCCCAGATGGTCTGGCTCTTCAATGCTTCATATGGCGTGATCCGTTGATCGGCACCCAGCACACCGCCATTGCGCGTGGGCCTGTTCACTGCGGTCCACATCATGAATAATTGATCCAGTGGCGACACATAAAAGTCTGTGTGGTTGGTGGGATGCAGGCCCAGCTTTATCGCATCTTTCATCGGACTCAAATACGCAGCTTGCTTTTCTCCCCTGTTTTTACGATGCGCATCGGAGAAATAAAACGCGTGCTCTGTATAGAAAGATGGTCTCACTTTTCTGTTCACAAAAAATGGTAGCTGATCCTTCCTGACAAACTGCGTGTGGATGGTGGTCACATTCCATGGTGTTGTAGTATCAGCACCCCGTGCATTGTTGTATGCCTTGATAAACATATCAATAGTGCCATCTCCATTGGTGTGTATGATGAGCGGAACCTTCCAGGTGTATGCCAGTTTCACCAATTTATCGAGATCCGCCTGCGGCATGGTAGGCTCTCCTTTCCAGTTCTTTTCTCCGGAAGGCCCACCCGTAAGGTACGGTGTGGTGAAATACGCGGTCTTGCCCTGCGGTGAGCCATCGGCAGTAATTTTAATGCCGCCGATCTTCAGGCGTTTCTCAAACTTCCCCCAACTGTTAACAGGAAATTTTTTAACGATGGAATCCAAATCCGTCATGAATGGATGAACCACAACATCAATCATATTTGCATCTGCATCCGTAGCCCGCTTGATGAGATCGAGATCCGTAGCATGGGTTGCTCCTTCATGCGCCAGAGTGATACCCGCCGATGCATAGAGCATCTGCCCGGCCTTGGTCCACTCCACTTCCTGAGCCGCTGTGGGTTTGGGCTGCGCAGCAAAAATCGGAAGGTATGCCGTCTCCATGATGAGCCCATACGGCTCTTGCGTGCCTGGTTTCCTTACCACAATACCTCCGGGTGGTGTTACGTATTTTTCATCGTACCCAAATTTCTTCAACGCAGCACTGTTCAATACCGCGCCATGCATTGAAACGTGTCCTACAATAACGGGGTTGTTTGGGAATGCAGCATCAAGATGATCCCTGTTCAGCAGGTTGCCCTTCGGCATCATGTTATCATCATATCCATAAGCCTGTATCGTTTCACCTTGTGGGATCTTTTTCTCTTCTGCAAATTTCTTCAACGCGGCTACAATCGCTTCCGGACTGTTACCCGGACCGTTGGGTGGCGGATACAAGTTGCACTGATTTGCAACGGTAAGTGAACTGATGTAGTGACCATGTGCATCAATAAATGAAGGCAGCAGGGTCTTGCCCTGAAGATCCACCATTTGATGCCCTTCCCCGGCCTGTTTCATCGCTTCATCTTTCCCGCCCACAAACAAGATCTTACCATCTTTCACCACCACGGCTTCTGCATATTGCGCGCTGTCTCCCTCCATGGTGATGATGTCTCCACCGTAATACATAATGGCCACGGCAGTGCTTTCATTTTTTACTTCAGCAGGTTTATCTGCAGATTGATTGCACGAAGTAAAAATGCAAAGACATAACACCCATTTTACAAGATTATTCATTGCTGGTTCTTTTCACAAAATAACATAATTGTCAAAAAGCGGGCACCAATGATATCAATCCCATGAATTATTGATACAAATTAAACTTTTCAATAAACAGTTCTTGCCCAAACGTTAGCTGCCATCAGTTAGGTTCCGTTTCCGCTGAATTGCGTATTTTGCCGCCCTAACAATTGACCCATGACGCAAGAAGAAATTTTTCAGAAAGTCAACGAGATCATCACTGCTAAAAAGGGATTTCAGCCCGATACCATTTCTATGGACAGCACCTTTGAGGAGCTGGATATGGACTCCCTGGATTCAGTGGAACTGATCAGCGACCTGGAAGACCATTATAATGTATCCATTCCAAACCAGGAACTGCTGGCCATCAAAACGGTCCGCGAAGCCGTTGTTAGCCTGGAGAAACTCCTTAACGCCTAACCATCAAACCTGAGCGATATGAGCAGAAGGGTTGTTATAACCGGCCTGGGCGTCATTTCCGCCATCGGCCACAATGTCCCCGATTTCTGGAGCAGCCTGCTGGCTGGAAAATCAGGCATCGGTCCCATCACCAATATTGACACCACCAATGTCAAGGTTACCCAGGGTGCCGAAGTAAAAGGTTATGACCCCAACCAGTATTTCGAAAAGAAGGATCTGGACATGCTGGACCGCTTCTCGCAGTTCTGCCTGATTGCCGCCAGGGAAGCGGTGGCCGATGCAGGCATCACCTTCACTGATGCCCAAAAAGAGAACGCAGCCGTACTTACCGGTACCTCCATGGGCGGTGAAACCCAGCATGAGAAAACATTATACGATCTTTTTCATGAGGGTAAAACAAGGGCTCATCCCTTCACCATCCCCCTCGTGATGCCAAATGCCGGCGCCAGCCAGGTGTCCATGCATTTCGGCCTGATGGGACCGGCCTATACCATTTCATCGGCCTGTGCCTCTTCCAACCACGCCATCGGCAATGCCTACTGGCTGATCAAAAATGGCCAGTCCGATGTGGCCCTTGCTGGCGGATCGGAAACTCCATTTACCTGGGGCTACCTGAAATCATGGGAAGCCATCCGCGTGGTGGCACCGGATACCTGCAGGCCCTTCTCCAAAAACAGGCAGGGCATGATCCTCGGCGAAGGTGGCGCAATGATCCTGCTGGAATCCCTGGAGTCTGCACAAGCTCGGGGCGCGAAGATCTATGCGGAGATTGTGGGCTTCGGAATGACCTCTGACGCCAGCCATATTACAAAACCCTCGCAGATTGGTGCGGAGAAAGCAATCCGGCTTGCTCTGAAAGAGGGTGGGTTAGATCCATCAGAAATTGATTACATCAATGCCCATGGTACGGCCACGGTGGTGAACGATGCCATGGAAGTAGCGGCCATCAAAAATGTGCTGGGTGAACAGGCTAAACATGTTTCTATCAGTTCCACAAAATCCATGCATGGTCATGTTTTGGGAGGCACCTCAGCCCTCGAAGCGGTAGCCACTTCCCTCGCCGTTTTTCATGATGTCTGTCCACCCACAGCAAACTACATGGAGCTGGATCCCGAATGTGAGATCGATGTGGTTCCAAACGAAGCCAAACCCAAAACCATCCGCGCAGCATTGTCTAATTCCTTTGCCTTCGGAGGATTGAACGCAGTGCTTGCATTTAAGAAATACAGCCAATAGCTATTTGCTATTAGCTATTAGCATCTTCCTATGGGACAGAAAAAACTCATCCGCTTTGCGGAGATCCTTGAATTTCCAAACGTGCTCCAATATCCAACAGGGATGCAAGGGCAGTGGGGCAAACATTTTGGCAATGATCATCCCATCACCCTTGAACTGGCCTGTGGTAAAGGCGAGTACACCATCGGCTTGGCAGAAATGTATCCGGATCGCAATTTCATTGGCGTTGATCTCAAAGGCAACAGGATCTGGGTGGGCGCTAAAAAAGCGATCCATCAACAACTTCACAACGTAGCATTCCTTCGGACACACATCGATAAAATAACCGACTACTTTGCACCGGGCGAAGTGGCTGAGATTTGGATCACCTTTCCGGATCCACAGTTGAGACACCGCGACATCAAAAAGCGACTCACCCATCCGAAGTTTCTTCGCTTGTATCAACAGATACTCGTTAATGGGGGAAAGATCAATTTGAAAACAGATTCTCCTGCTTTGTATGAATTCACGCTTAAAGTGGTGGAGATGTATGGCTTGAAGGCCGTTGTCGTGATGGACGATGTGTATGCGAAGAAAGACCGGATGCCTGAGCTGAACATCAAAACTCATTATGAAGGGCTTGACATCGCCGGGAGCAATCGCATTCACTATATCTGCCTAACCCTCCCCGAAGCTGTATTACCCAACCTGGATGATCAGCTTAAACAAAAACTCAGTCCGGAACGTTCTACATTATCTTAACAGCCGGATGAAAAAGCAACTGAAAGAAGGGGTCGATTTTTACTACAATGATGTTGGTTATATGGTTCTTACGGAACGATATCATCTGGAAAGGGGTTTTTGCTGCGGCAATGGTTGCAAGCACTGTCCTTTTGATTACCTTAATGTACCGGAACCCAGGCGCATGGAGTTGATCAAAAAGCAAAAGGATGGCCAAAAAAAACAGCCCCACTGAGCATTCATTTTTCACTGACGTTTATGATGTAGTCCGCCAAATTCCCAAAGGAAGGGTAAGCTCCTATGGAGCCATTGCGGCATACCTGGGCACCCGCCTGTCTGCAAGGATGGTGGGCTGGGCCATGAACGCCGCACATACGGTAAAGCCAAAGGTGCCTGCACATCGCGTGGTGAACCGCAACGGCATGCTTACAGGCAAACATCATTTCGCTACACCTGCTTTAATGGAAGAGTTGTTACAGAAAGAAAAGATACAGGTGAAAAATGATACCGTTGTAGACTTTAAAACTTTATTCTGGGACCCTTCAAAAGAACTATCGATATGAAAAAAATGCTAACCCTATCAACAGCCTTCCTGATAAGCTTTTGTGCGTTTGCACAATCATTTTCCGGACAATGGTATGGGATGCTGAAGGCTGGCGGTTCACAACTTCGGCTAACCATGGACGTTACCCAAACCGATGCAGGTTATACCGGGAAACTCATCAGTGTTGACCAGGGAAACACGCAGCTTCCTTTTGAATGGTTCAAAACAGACGGGAATAACATTCACTTAAAAACCACCATTGCCAATATCGAGTATAAAGGAACACTCAAAGATGAGACCATCACAGGTGTATTTGTCCAGGGTGGTCAGGCCATCCCGCTAAATTTTACCAGGGAAAAACTGGAGAAGTTCATGCCCGCACGTCCGCAGGAACCCAAACCACCGTTCCCTTACAAATCTGAAGACATCACATTTACGAATGCGCGGGACAATATTTCCTTAGCCGGAACACTAACGATGCCATCTGAAGGAAGTGGATTCCCCGTTGTAGTGCTGATCTCCGGAAGTGGCCCACAGAACAGAAATGAAGAACTCATGGGCCACAAACCCTTTCTTGTTCTGGCTGATCACCTCACGAGAAATGGTATTGCAGTGCTCAGATACGATGATCGTGGCGTAGCACAGTCGAAGGGTGATTTTGCGACAGCCACCTCGGCCGATTTTGCCAATGATGTGGAAGCAGCTGTAGCTTACTTGAAAACACGAAAGGAATTCAATCCTAAGAAAATTGGTTTGATCGGTCATTCTGAGGGAGGATTGATTGCGCCGATGGTTGCCGCGAGGAATAAAGATGTGGGTTTCATTGTGTTGATGGCTGGTCCTGGCGTACCCGGTAAAGATGTACTACTGCTTCAGATTGAGCTGCTTAATAAAGCAGCGGGTATGCCAACTTCAGATATCGCCAAGCAGGTAAAGCAAACAAGGGATGCCATCGATATACTTTCCATGCAGGGAGATTCTGCCGTGATGATGTCTGCTTACTGGGCGTATGCAAAAAGATCTTATACGGAATTGCCGGACAGTGTCAGGAAAATAGTATCAGCTGAACAGTATGCAAAACAATTTTCAACCATGACTACGCCATGGTTTCGGTATTTTCTAAGTTATGACCCAGCTACTTCCCTTGAGAAAGTGAAGGTTCCTGTTTTAGCCTTGAATGGAACCAAAGACCTCCAGGTATGGGCACCACAAAATCTGCCTGCCATTGAAAAAGCCCTCAAGAAAGGGGGAAACAAAAAATATGTGATCAAAGAATTACCCAACCTCAATCATCTTTTCCAGGAAGCGGGCACGGGCAGTTCAGCGGAGTATTCAATCATACAACAAACCCTCTCTCCCTTACTATTAAATGAGATTACGAATTTCCTAAAACAAAAATCTAATCTACTATAAACCAGTGCCAATTGCCAATTGTCAATTGCAAATTGCTAATTGCTATAATAAGGGGAAATCATCAAATAAACCACCACCCCCGTCACACTCACATACAACCAAATAGGCCAGGTGATCTTAGCAATCTTCCGATGCGCGGGCCATTCACCAGTAAGGCCCCGATATGCCGTGAAAAGAATAAACGGCAGGATCACTGCAGCCAAAAAAATATGGGTGATAAGGATAAAGAAGTATACATACCGAATGGTTCCTTCGCCACCAAATTTGGTGTCACCAGATAACAGATGGTGTGCGATGTAAGACAATAAAAACAAAACCGAAAGCGCCATGGCACTGAACATGATGTTCCGGTGCAGCAATTGGTTACCACGCTTAATGGCCACCAGTCCAGCGATCAGTAACACTGATACCATTGAATTAATGACTGCATTGATGGTGGCAAATACATGCACATTGAATCCTAGGTCCACTTCCAGTTTCACCTTTGACAGGATCACTACAGCTATAAACACCACTGCGGATGCGGTAAAGATCAATCCTTTGGCTGTACCGTCGTTTTTCTGAATCGTTGCTTGCATCATGAGCTTATTTTCTAAACAGGTTTCGTTTTTTCTTCTTGTCTTTTTCAAGGGTCAACAACACCACGTCGTTCATCAGTCTGTCCAGATGCGTACTGTCTAATCCACTGTACCAACCCCTTACTACGCGATCTTTATCCAGTAAGAAAAAAAGAGGTGTATGAACGAACCCAGTATCAACAATTTCTGTATCTGCAATGTTCGCTTTATACTCTTTTAGTGCAAGATTATAAATCGCATTCCTGTCTCCCGTCAGCATCCACCAGGTATCATGGTTGATACCATATTTATCGCCATATGCTTTGAGCTTAGCTGCGGAATCCCTTTCCGGATCAACGGTGTAAGATACGAAGCGCAATACCGTATCGGTTTTATTGAAATCATCCTGGATGCGTTTCATACTCCTGGTGAGTTTGGGGCAGATAGAAGGACAGGCAGTGAAAAAGAAATCAACGATGATGATTTTGTTCTTCCAATCACCTTCATTGATGGACACCTCTTTACCAAACTGATTGGTCAGTCTAACATCCTTGACCTTGTGCCACACCGTATCCATAGTGGACTTGCCATCCTTGGTGACAGCAACTACGGTATCATAGAAATATCTCTTCGGCATCACCACGGCTGAGGTGCTGAGGCGGTTGACAATAAAGTATGAAATGAGGGGAATGACCACGGCCACACCAATGGCTGCCAACGTCTTGCTATTCATAATGCAAAAGTAAAATGTCCCGAACGATTGCCGGGACATTTCTATATTTTTTTAATTATTTATCATTACTCAACTCCGCCGGGTTTCTTCGCATCAACGGGCTTGGTCACCTGCTCCTGATAGGGCTTATGACCAGCTTCAGTGTTGCGAAGGTTTCTCCATGCGTTACCATCCCAAAGGAAAGCCGCGATAAACCAGATGAAGAGCATCAACGGAATCACGATCGTCAAAATCATATTCCTCACTTCATCACCCAGGTGCATGAATACACCCACGATGTAGAACGCTTTCAACAGTGAAAGGATCACGATCACACCTTTGATAAAGAGGATCAGTGCATGACTTGGATCCGGATTTTTATGAAGCATGTAAATACCGAAGCCCAGGGCCAGTTCAATCAAGGTGATCACTGACAATATAACTGTAGTACGAACAATCTTCTTTATCGTGCTTGCTGAATCTCCGGGAGCATGATGGAAGGTTACTTCCGGTGAATGTGTATTGGATGAGTGCTGCATGATGAAAATATCTTTTGGTTGTTTTTGATCAGATCAGGTAGAAACAAAGGAATACGAATACCCATACCAGGTCCACAAAGTGCCAGTACAATCCAGCCTTTTCGATCATCTGGTAATGCCCGCGCCTATCGAATGTGCCATTCAGTGTCATGATCAGCATGATAATGTTGATCACCACACCAGACAATACGTGAAAGCCGTGGAAACCGGTGATGCCGAAGAAATATCCGCCGAAAGCAACCGGACCTGTTTTGGTCACCTGCATGCCATCGTGCATCATTCCTGTTACATCAGGACCCCAGGGGTTGCGGCTAACCGTAGTTCCGATCTCTTGCACTACGCCATCGATCAACACGGGATGATGTCCGGTGATCAGGTGCGTCCACTCCCAGGCCTGGCAGCCAAGGAAGGCGATACCACCAACGATGGTCCAGATCATCCACTTGATCACTCCTTTGCGGTCCATGTGGTGTCCTGCATGCACAGCCAGCACCATAGTAACGGAAGAAATGATGAGGATGAAGGTCATCAAGCTCACAAAAGCCAGTGGAAGGTTGGCATGTCCGGCAAATGGGAAGGCATTGAATACATGGTTAGGATCAGGCCAGTAATTCTGGCTGAAACGGATGGTACCGTAAGAGATGAGGAATGCCCCGAAGGTGAACGCGTCACTCATCAGGAAGTACCACATCATCAGTTTACCATACTCCATGTTGAAAGGGCTTCTACCCCCTGCCCACCATTTGATATCCGATGTTGCTGCTGTTGCCATTTTCTATTGTTTCTTGTTTTGGGTTCTAATTTTTCCGGTTACTTCATTAAACTGAAAAAGATGATCAGGTAAATCCATAACAGGTCTACAAAATGCCAGTAGGTTGACGCCACTTCAATAGGCACCGGATTATAACTCCGGATCTTTGCATTTCTCGATCTGACATACATCACGAAAAACGCAACTACACCTCCCAGTACGTGCAGACCATGCAGCGATGCGATGGCCAGCAGAAAACTGAAAGAGGCATTTGATCCTGCACCTACCAGTTTAATATCCTGCTTCGTTAAGGCTGTAAAGCCTACGATCTGCAAGATCAGGAAAGCCAGTCCTAAGAGTGCAGTGATGCCCAGCATCTGCCTGTACCTCAGCATTTGGCGCTCTTTAAATGCTTTCTGTGCAAGATACGTGGTCAATGAACTTGCCAGAATCACTACGGTTGAGATCCAGAATGCCTTGGGTATCTCCAGCAATGCCCAGTTCGCCTGCGCACGTTTTACAATATAAGCACTCGTCAACCCGGCAAACATCATTAGAATACTCCCGATGGCCACCCAAAGGGTAAACTTATGGGGATGTATTTTCTTTCGCTGTTGTTCACTCACTGCTTGCATAATTTCAAATCTCTCAATCTCTATAATTTGTCTCCCAACAGTGCAATCAAAACCACTGGCAGATAGATATACGAACTAAACATAACCCTTCTTGCAGCCTTCACATCCATATCCCGATAAAGCCTGACACACTGCACAATCATGAACAGATTTGCCAAGGCTACAATGATCAGCGATACCCAACCCGTCATGCTCCAGGCCCAGGGAAGCATGCCCAGAGGAATCAGGATCACGGAATACAATAAGGCCTGTACCGCTGCATACTTGGTTGGTCCGCCCTTATCTGGAAGCAACTTAAAGCCGGCACGCGCATAGTCGTTATACGCCACCCAGGCGATTGCCCAGAAATGCGGGAACTGCCAGAAGAACTGGATCGCAAAAAGGATCCAACCTCCGATGCTCAGTTCACCCGTTCCTGCTACCCAGCCAATCAGGCAGGGAAGCGCTCCGGGAATGCCGCCTACCAGTACGGCAATGGAGTGCTTCTTCTTCAATGGCGTATACACAAAGGCATACAGGAAAAGGCTAAAAGCCGAGATCCCTGCGGAAAGCCAGTTGAAATAATACCCCATCATGATCACGCCTACCGCGCCGGCGATCAGTGCGAAGGTCCAGCCTTCATCTACACTCATCCTTCCGGCCGCTACGGGTCTGGTTGCGGTGCGCTTCATCAGCGCATCGGTATCCTTCTCCACTACCTGGTTGATGGCATTGGCTGATCCGGTGATCAGCATACCTGCTGCAAAAAGTAAAAGAACTGATGGCCAGTAGAATGAAATGTTTGGCGCGAGCAAGTAACATACCACTGAGGAAAATACCACCGTAAAGCTTAAAGTAAACTTCATCAGCTGGCCATAATCCTTCAACTTCTGCTTCACAGGGTTTACCTGCGCAGCTCCTTCTGTATCATTCACTGTTGTCAAATATCTGTTTCGTCCGGAGACGAACGGTTTTAATGATGTGATTCATTCGGACCTACCGGCTCGGTCTGCGGGATGAAATCCCTTCCGTCCTTACCATAATCATATGCCCAACGATGAACCTCAGGAATCTCACCAGGCCAGTTGCCGTGACCAGGATTGACAGGCGTTGTCCATTCCAGCGTTGCAGCGCCCCATGGATTTTCTGTCTTCAGCTTCCTACCCTTGAAAATAGAGTAGAAGAAGTTGAATACCAGCAACAGCTGTGCTGCAAATACCACCATCGCTACCGTACTGATGAACCTGTTCAGCTCAACAAACTGTTTGAAACTCTCCCAGTTTGCATAATCATAGTAACGGCGAGGCATACCTGCAAAGCCCTGGTAGTGCATCGGCCAGAAAATCAGGTATGCACCCGCCAGCGTCACCCAGAAGTGAATGTATGCCATGGTATTGTTCATATACCTGCCGTACATTTTGGGGAACCAATGGTTAAGACCCGCGAACATGCCGAAGAATGACGCAACACCCATTACAATGTGGAAGTGCGCCACAACAAAATACGTATCGTGCAGGTGAAGATCCAGCGTAGAGTTACCGAGGAAGATACCTGTAAGACCTCCGGAGATGAACAGGCTCACAAAGCCGATGGCATACAGCATGGCTGGTGTGAAACGAAGATTACCTCTCCAGATGGTAGTTAACCAGTTGAAAACTTTTACTGCCGATGGGATCGCGATCAACAGGGTCAGCAATACAAAGAATGCACCCAGGAACGGATTCAATCCGGTGACAAACATATGGTGTGCCCATACCAGGAACGCCAGGATGGTGATCGCAAACAGCGAAACGATCATCGCGAGGTATCCGAAGATAGGTTTGCGTGCATTCACACTCATCACCTCAGAAACCATGCCCATGGCTGGGAGCAGGATGATATATACTTCGGGGTGACCAAGGAACCAGAACAAGTGCTGGAACAGGATGGCACTACCTCCTTCGTTGGGAAGGATCTCTCCTTTCACCACGATGTCAGAAAGATAGAAGCTGGTGCCGAGGTTCCTGTCGAACAACAACAGAATCGCGCCAGACAACAACACAGGGAAACTCAATACACCTAATACCGCGGTAAAGAACAAAGCCCATACCGTCAGGGGCAACCTCGTCATGCTCATTCCTTTGGTACGCATGTTGAGGATGGTAGAGATATAGTTCAAGCCACCCAGGAGTGATGATACAATGAACAATGCCATCGACACCAACCAGAGGTCCATGCCAATCTTGGATCCTTCAGATGCCTGGCCCAGTGCGCTTAACGGGGGATAGATCGTCCAACCACCTGCTGCAGGACCAGTCTGTACGAAAAGGGAAGCGAACATCACAATAGATGCACCAAAGAAGAACCAGTAAGATAACATGTTCAACATCGGAGACGCCATATCCCTTGCACCGATCTGTAAAGGAATGAGCAGGTTCGCAAAGGTTCCGCTCAAACCGGCAGTCAATACAAAGAATACCAGGATGGTTCCGTGCATGGTTACCAGTGCATAGTAGAAATCAGGACTGATCTTACCGCCCTGTGCCCATTTCCCGAAAATGTCTTCCAGGAAGGGGAAGGTTGCATCCGGATAGCCGAGTTGCAAACGGAACAACACAGAGAATAAGCCACCAATGATGGCCCAGATCATACCGGTGATCAGGAACTGTTTCGCGATCATCTTATGATCCTGGCTGAACACATACTTAGAGATAAATGACTCTTCGTGATGTTGATGGTCATGATGACCTGCATGACCATGATCATGTGCTACTTTTCCGATTGCACTTTGTCCTTGAATAGTGGCTTCGCTCATCAGATTATATTTTCAGTTCGATTAATTATTTAGATAACGCTGCAATGGGCTTTGCTGTTGCAGAATCTGCCGCAGCTACTGGTGTTTTCTTTCCTTCCATGACGGTTACATACTGTGGCTTCTTATCAGCCAGCCACTTGTTATACTCTTCCTGCGTTTCCACCACAATGATTCCCTTCATGGAATAGTGACCTGAACCGCACATCTGGTCGCAAGAGATCTCGTAAACGAAATCCTTATTGCCAGTGATCTCCTTCATTTTAGCAGTAGTATACTTAGGCGTGAACCAGATGGTGGTAGGGATACCCGGAACAGCATCCATCTTCAGGCGGAAATGGGGTAAACCCACATCATGGATCACATCCTGCGCGTTGATCACAAATTTTACCGGTTTGTTTACAACAAGGTGCACTTCTGTGGCTTCGATGTCATCGTGACTGGATGCATCTTCCCAATCCACACCCAATGCATTACCTTCAGAAGCATTGGTGAGCCTGTAATTTTTCCTACCCAATACGGCGTCCTTACCGGGATAACGCACGAGCCAGTTGAATTGCTTACCCGTGATCTCCACTACCTGGGAACCTTCGGGTGCTTCCTTGGTAATGCCAAACCAATAATACAAGCCGAACCCTACCAGAACAGTCAGGAAGATGGCGGGTACCACCGTCCAGATCACCTCAAGCTTGTTGTTGTGTGGGTAATAAAACACCTTTCTTTTCTCAGAATACTGGTATTTGTAGGCAAACCAAAACAGCAGGATCTGGGTCATGAAGAACACCACACCGGTTACTGCGAGGGTAATCCACATCATCTTATCGATCTTCTCTCCGTGTTCTGAAGCAGAAGGCTGAACAAACAGGGTCTTACCATAATACAATTCATTGCAATACCATACGCCGACGAGTCCGGCAACGAGGAATACAATGAAAAGAAAGGCATTGATCCGGTTGTTCTGCAGAAATGTCTTCTCCTCACCTTTCAGGACAGACACATATTCACTCGCTTTAGCGATCTGGAAGACCACCAGAAAGGCTAGTGCGAGGATTGCTAGGATAAAAAAACCTGACATCTATTCTGTAGTTTAATTAAGTATGATGAATAATACTCTCTTTCATAAACGGATGGTTTACCGCAACCAATGGTTTGCTGGCCAGTCCCTTACCCACGAAATGCATGATCAGTCCTGCATACAGGGCAAGAATACCAAATTCAAACCAACCAAGGCTAAAGTGTTCACCCACACTGCCGGGCATTACCATCTGGTAAAAATCCACCCAGTGTCCAAGAATGATCAGAACGGCAACAAATACCACCGTGGTGTAATTCCGTTTTGAACCTCTCCTCATTAATAACAAGAACGGTAAGAGGAAGTTTACAATCAGGTTAAGGAAGAAGACACCTTTATAGATACCTTGCACCCTTGGCTTGAAATAAACCGTTTCTTCCGGGATGTTGGCATACCAGATCAGCATGAACTGGGAATACCAGAGATAGGTCCAGAAGATGGAAAACGCGAACATGAACTTGCCCACATCGTGCAGCTGCTCGTCCGTCGTGTATTCGAGGTAGTCGTTGTTCTTGAGATAAATGACATATAAAGCTACTAAAGCCATTCCGGAAACGAAAGTACTGGCGAAAGTGTACCAACTGTACATGGTAGAATACCAATGCGCATCAATGCTCATCAGCCAAAGCCAGGGAATGGTTGATCCTACCGTCAAACC
The DNA here is from genome assembly GCA_046317915.1 of Sphingobacteriales bacterium. Taxonomy (GTDB): domain Bacteria; phylum Bacteroidota; class Bacteroidia; order Chitinophagales; family Chitinophagaceae; genus Pollutibacter. The sequence continues at coordinate 764 of JBKCVJ010000016.1, read as the reverse complement.
GAAGAAGATCAGGAACACGGATGCCCAAACCGTATTTTTTTTGATGTAAGCCTTACCTGCCTCATGATCCATCGGCTCATCGGCTTCGTTGCTCAGGTCCCTCATCTTCTTGCCCACAAAGCTCCACACCCCCAGCGTCAGTACGGTCCAGCCCAGGAAGAACACCGGATTCAGGAACCCGCTCTTGCCCTTCAGGATGGGGTCATGCTCCACATGTTCCTTATCCAGCCAGTGGTAAATATGGTGCTGATGACCAAAAATGATACCGAGGAAAACGATCAAGGCCAACACGGAGAACACCGGCACCAGCGTAGAGATGGCTTCAGGAACACGCTTGAAGGCTACCTGCCAGCCGCCCATGGCCATAGTGGTCACACAAATAAAGAACATGCTGGCATTGGTGATCAGGAGGAAGAAGGTACTGTTTTGCAGCAGCACGGCCCAGAAACGGGTCTGTGCGTGTTCATCCTTACTGAAGGCCAGGAAGAAAATACCGGCTACTAAGGCCAATGCACCTACGGCCAATAGGCCCATGGTCCATTTCTTATATCCCGGCGTTGCTTCAAATTGTTGCTTGATCATCGGATCTTATTAATACTTTCTGAATGAATTGGTTATTTCTTTGCTGTTGAATCAGCCACTGCCGCAGGCGCCGCTGCCGCAGCAGGTTTAGCCTGTTTGCTCTTGATATACGCGATCACCATCCAGCGCTGCTTAGGCTGCAATTGTGATGCATAACTTCCCATCAAATTCTTACCATAGGT
>JBKCVJ010000015.1:0-12886 GCA_046317915.1 Sphingobacteriales bacterium | reverse complement strand
AAACCGCCCCGGCCTCCTGAATGCAGGATCCAGGTTCCACGGTGTATTGGTGGCGCCGATGATCAGCACGCCATCGTTGGAACGGTCGATCCCATCCAACTCCTGTAAAAACTGGTTGATCAGTTGCCGCCCGGCGGAGTTCTTCATATCACTCCTGCTGGCGCCCAATGCATCGATCTCATCGATAAATAAAACCGATGGCGTATTCCGACGCGCAAGCTCAAACAATTCATGCAGATTCTTCTCGCTGCTGCCCACCCACATATCGAGGATATCATTCAAGGTCACACTGATGAACTTGGCACTCACCTGACCTGCAGTAGCTTTGGCGATATAGGTTTTACCGCATCCGGGAGGACCGTACAACAAAATGCCGCCGCCCGTTTTCTTACCATATGCTTTATACAATTCCGGATGCAGCAGCGGCTTGATGATCTTTAACTCGATCTCCTTCTTTACACTATCCATCCCACCCACATCACCGAAATTGATGTCGGGCTTTTGCAGGAATCTGGCATCGTAATCCGATTCATCGTCCTCATACATCGAGTCACCACCACGCAATCGGAATTGTTGATCAAGTTCTTCATCTTCCAGCTCAGGATCAAGGTCCAGTGCATGCTGATATACTTCCATTGCTCGTGCAAAAGAATTTTCTTTTAAAAGGGCCCTGGCATGCAAGAGATATACATCGATATCCACCCCTCCACTTTCGATGATCTCCTCAAGAATTACATTGCAGGCGGAGTAACTTCCCTTGACATAATAGACCCTGGCCAAACCCATTCTGGCATCACGGGAATTCACGCGTTTCAGGATGGTGGTATATTCTGCCTCAGCCTCATCCCATCGATGAAGGGAAAGCAAAGTATCCGCCAACAACATTCTTAAAGGTGTATTCTCAGGCGAGTGCTTGAGCGCCTCTTGTAAACTCTTAATCGCTTGTTCAGACATAATCCAAAATCGTTATCTCCACAAAATGATGGTGGACGAAAATATTCATTTCCCGGTTATCAACTGCGTAGGATATTCTCCATCTTTTTGCCATTGGCCAGTTCATCCACGAGCTTGTCCAGGTACCTGACCTGCTGCGTCAGCGGATTCGTGATCTCCTCCACCCGATAGCCGCAGATCACCCCTTTGATCAGACTGGCGTTAGGATGCAACTGAGCCTGATCAAAAAATGCCTGAAAACTCAGTTTCTCTTGTATGATTTTTTCGATGTCCTGCTCAGTATATCCCGTGAGCCACTGGATCACCTCGTGTAATTCCGCTTTGGTACGGCCTTTCCGCTCAACTTTCGCGACATAGTGAGGATACACAGACGCAAAGCTCATGGTGGCAATGCGTTCATCATGACGGCTGGTACTTTTCATGATTGTTGATTCATCTTTCGTAAACGAAATCGCATAACAAGATACACCAAGGACAACAAACAGAGCAAGAGTGCCATCCCAGCAAGTTCAGTCCATGTAAGAGTAAAAAACAACCATAAGATAGCGATGGAGGTGATAACGGGCACCACCATACCGCCCGGAACCCGGAATCCTGTTCCGGAAGCCATCGGCATTATTTTCCTAAGCCGGATGACTGCCAACACAACCCCGAGATAAATCAGTAAAGTAGTTGCAGTAGACAGAATCAGCAATTGCCTTAAACCGCCAAACAAAGCGAAAATAAAATCAATGCTGCTGTATAAAATAATGGCACGGGCCGGCGTCACAAAACGGGGATGCACTTTACCGAAGAACTTCGGAAAAATGCCATCGCGTGCGCCGGCAAAGAAGATGCGGGGTATAGAGAATATCTCACCACTAAGGTTACCCAGCATAGCCACTGCTGCACCTATCGTCACCAATACAATGCCCAGCGCGCCAAAAAGTCTGTTAGATACCTCAGCCAATGGCGCGTCTTTGTGCATCTGCAATTCATCGCCCAGTATACCCTGGGTGACCAACTGGATAAGCAGGTAAATCATCAGTACCAATGACAATCCGGAAAGAATCCCAAGTGGGACCACCCGCGCCGGATTCTTGAACTCCCCACTATTGCTCACCGATGTTTCAATACCGAGAAACGCATAAAAAAACACGAGCGTACCCGCACCGATCTCGGCCATCCCAAATGAACCCTTCCATGCAAGGTTCTCCATGGAGATCTTGCCCAGCCCAAACAACACCACCAATAACAGCGGGATCAGTTTGGCGATGGTTGTAAAGATCACCATTCTTAGGCCGCTCTTCGCCCCCCGAATATTGATCCAGGTGAATCCGGCAAACAGCGCAAACAAGATGAAGGGCCTTAAAGTACCTTCTACTACCGGATAAAAATAGCCGACAGTCTTAAGAAGTCCGTTGGCCACCGCTGCGTCAGACAAACAACAGCTCAGCCAGAAAATATTATTGGCCAGAAATCCAGCAAAGGGACCGAAGGCTGTTTCAATGTAGGCATAGGTTCCGCCAGTACTGGTGACCTTACTGCCCACTTCGGCAAAACACAATGCGATCAGGAAAATCATCGCACCGCAAATGAAAAGACAGATGATGGCTGCCGCGCCCAGGTGCTCTGCAGCAAGTGCAGGCAAAACGAAAATGCCTGTGCCCACCGTAATGTTCACCACGGAACAAGCCAGCCCAAACACACCGATGGTGCGTTCAAGTTGTTGGGGAGGGGGCTTGGGTTGATTCGCCAATATGTTGTTTTACTTCAATTTTTCCAACAGATACGAAAACATCATTCCATTCAATTTCGCACGTTGTTCATTGGTGGATGAACCTGCATGCCCCCCTTCTGTATTCTCATAATACAAAACCGGATAGCCCATGTCGATCATCTTTGCAGCCATCTTCCTTGCATGACCTGGATGTACCCGATCATCTTTCGTTGATGTGTAGAAAAACACTTCGGGATATTTTACACCCGGTTTTACATTCTGGTAAGGAGAATATTTTTGGATGAAGGCCCAGTCTTCCGGTTTATCAGGGTTACCATACTCACCCATCCAACTGGCGCCTGCGAGCAGTTTGTTATACCGATACATATCCAGCAAAGGAACTGCACACACAACGGCGTTGTATAAATCAGGTCGCTGCGTAAACGCCACACCTACCAGCAATCCACCATTGCTTCCGCCATAAATGCCCAGATGCTTAGGCGAAGTAAGTTTCTTTGCGATAAGGTCTTCAGCCACTGCGTAAAAATCATCAAACACATTTTGTCGTTTTTCCAGCAATCCCTGCTGATGCCACTGCGGACCAAACTCGCCACCACCGCGGATATTGGCCAGTACGTAGACGCCGCCTTTATCCAGCCAACCAGTTCCGTACACAGATATATAACTGGGCGTTTGGGAAATTTCAAACCCACCATACGCATAAATCAAAGTTGGATTGCTTCCATCCGTCTTCACTTGTTTTGACGCCACTACAAAATAGGGTACCATCGTCCCATCCTTCGACTTAGCCTTATACTGCTTCACCTCATATTTAGACGCATCAAAATAAGCAGGAAGGGATTTTACTTTTTGGATCGATGCCGTTGCTGCATTGGCGGAATACAGTGTAGGCGGAGTGATAAAATTGGCAAACGTAAAAAAGTACTGGTCTGATGCTTCATCCACAGCATCCACTGATACGGTTCCCAGTTCGGGAACAGGCACTTTCTTGCTCTGCCAGGTTCCATTATGGAAAGCATAAGCATGCAATTGTCCCGTCACATTCGTGAGGGTATTCACCAAGAGAAAGTTTTTTGTAATGGATACATCGGATATACTTGAACTCGCATCCGGCACAAGGATCACGCTCACCTTTTTCTGTCCTTTCAACAAGGCTGGAAAATCAAGACTTAACAAGGAACCCGTTACATATTTCTTCCCATGAACCGTCCAATCACTTCTCAACTGAACGATGGCTTGCTTGCTCAGGATTCCCCTGAAATCCGTATCCTGCGGGATATCGAGAACAGTGATCTTTCCATCGATCCAAAAAACCTTGTTTGATGAAAAGGTAGTCAGCCATTGGTTGATATACGTATAGCGCTTGTCTCCATCCTGCATCGTACCACCCCAGGCGCCGATATCCGTACTGGCGATTTCATAGATCAACTGCGCATCTTTCAAAGCCGTGCCGCGTTTCCAGATCCTGGTTTGCCGAGGATATCCCGAGCTGGTCATGGTACCTGCACCAAAATCCGAAGACACCACCACCGTATTCATATCCAGGAAATCAGCGCCACCCTTGGCTTCGGGAACAAAGTATCCATTGTTCACAAATTGTTTCTTTGTTACATCAAATTCTTTTACAACAATAGCGTCACCACCACCTTTTGATAAATGAACCAGAAAACGATCATAGGTAGGATGCAGGCCACTGGCCGATTTGAATACCCATTTCTCATTGTCTTTTTGTGAGAGTTGATCAATATCTATCAAGGTTTCCCAACTGGGTTTTCCCGCCACATAATCACTGAGGAGGCACCTGCGCCAGATCCCTCTCACGTGGTCCTTGTCTTTCCAGAAATTGTAAACTTGCTTTCCCAGAATGCTGGGGTAGGCGATTTTGTCTGTAGAGTTCAGGATCTCCAGGCTTTTATCATACACCGGCTGATACGAAGGAAGTTTCATTAGCTTCTCCGCACTCAACTTATTCTGCTGGTTCACAAAATCGAGCGCTCGTTGCCCTTCCACTTCTTCCAGCCATTGAAATTTATCTTCCTGGGCACTGAGGTCCTGTAACAAGCCTGTAGTCATAATGAGGGATAAGAAATATTTGAACATGGAAATTACATTTCAATTTATAATCTATTGAATATTCGAATGAACTGAGAAATTACGATGAAAGATCGGGATGGGGAAAACCAGTTTACTATCCTTTTCCACTGTTTTTGTCAACATGTCTATGCTTGTAAATACTGATCAGATACAACGCCAATAATGGCAAAACCAAAATTAAAGATACCACTGTCAGCATGATCAGAATTGCATATGCACCATCATGTGGCGATGGGTTCCTGATTCCGCCCATGATATCAAACACAACCCTGTGCAAATTGAGCACGGTCAGAGTGCTAATGATCACACAGATGGGCAAAAGGGTGATCGTCAAAATCTCTCCAACCCTCAGCGCTGTCACGCGCTTAAGGAAAAAGAAGAGCAATGCGAGACGCCAACTTGCCACCACAGCGAGAAACCAGACGTTTACCGTGTTAGCTATCTCTATAGAATAATACCGTTCAACTGGTATAGCGTAAAGAATGGCGGGGAACGAGGTGAGGCTGATGAACGTCAGCACCCTGAAATAGCTCCACTCCTTTATCCGGAATGGCTTAACAATAGCCCATATCAAAGCCGTCAACAGGAAGATATATATCACGGAACCAAGACCCAGCTTCTGTATCAATTTTGCTCCGGGATCATCCCAGTATCTGCCGATACCGGCGATCCAGGTACCCAAGAGACCGGCGGCAAGATGCTTTCCATTCAGTGAGATCAACGCTTGCTTACTGATTCGAAAGAAAAGGAGATCGATGATTGCTTTGACAACGGGCATAGGTTAGGGTTGATGTTAGTCCAGGAGCAATGCGAAACATGTGATTGAATGGATAATTTATTTTAAAATTCCCAAATATATAAAAAGCAGTTTTCAAATAATATGTGCAATCACTTTACTGTTTAAAGCCAATGCTGCGCTTCTCATTCCCCAGCAAATAGTTTTTGATATCATTGTATTCATCTGAGGAAACCAAATTTCGGTCCTTCAAATACTCCAGATTATCAAACTGCTTCTCCAACGGCATTTGCCGATCAAAATTTGAATACTTCACCTTCGCAAAACTTCTTGCTTTTGAGATTAATGTATCCGCAAATTCTACTGCTTCAGTCTTCTTATTTCGGGTAAAATACAACTTGATGTTATCTCCGTACAATACGGATACAGTTACAATTCCTTGGCGGGTAGCCAATCCATACATCAAACTTACTAATCCTATAAACCCAAAAAGCAAAAACCCTTTATCGCTTTCGAACACAAGCAAAATAATAGCGAACAGTATGCAGAAGACAGAAGATACAAATGCGCTATCAGTCGCATAAACGCCAACCACTTTACGATCGCCAATGCTTTCTAAAGGTAGCTGATACTCTTCTGAATCCAGGAGCCCTTTAACAGATATATTAACCGAATCTCCATCCAATTGGTAACTGTAAGTCTTCAACCCTTTGCGGCAGGTATACTCCATAGAATAGTCAAGTAAATAATAACTTATAACGGGATCGGCTTTGTGCAGCCCGGGTTTCATTCTGGGTGCGTGCCATCCTAAATTTTTACCTTTGTTCTCTTGGCAATCTACGGCAGCACTGGCATAAAAGCAAATCAGCGCTTTGTAAACGACTCCCCGGGTTGCGCTCAAACCGATGTTGCCTTTGCTTTTCTATTGTTCAAACCTGATCTTCAAATTCATTCGGCAATGTAGAATCCTTGTTATTTCTACAGTAGATTTAGTAAGCAACCGATAGAATATTATATGCTGCTCTGCCACAACTCCATATAGTCCCTCTATAATCTCAGGATACAGCTTTCCCACTACTCTGCCATCCGCAATTCTTTGACATTGGGTAAGGAGCATATCAAAACACCTGTCAGCTTGTGCTTCTCACCAGGCTTAAAATGTGTAGTTCCAGATGTCCCCTAAATCTTTCCAGAGCACATTAAGTTAGTTTATAGCTATTTGCCATTTTTTTTCCTTGCTGCCTTTAGTTTCGCAAGATGTTTTGCGGCATCAAAATCTTTTACAATGCCGCTATCTATGCCTTCCTTGATGGCCTTTTGAAGCATCAAGAGCTTTGTTTCCTCTTCTTCCAAAAGGCGAAGGCCTGCTCTAATTACCTCACTGGCATTCTTAAAACGCCCAGCGTTGACCTTACTGTCTACAAATGATTCGAAATGATCTCCCAGCGAAATGGATGTGTTGCTTCCCATACCTAAGATTTTCCAGAATTTACAAATTTTTGGTAATATTTACAACCGATGGATATTTCCAGAAAATCACAGGCAACGTGGACGGCTTTGTGCCGCCAGGATTTGATACGGGGTGCGTGCCCCCGTAAATTGTTAACTTTGCGCTCTCAACAATTTACAGAAGCACTGGCATAAAAGCAAGCCAGCGTATAGGAAGCGACTCCCGGGTTGCACAATAGCCGATGTGCTTACAGGATTATTTTGTAATTGCTATGCCGTTGTATTCTTTTAGTTCTGAATAAAGTATCGCACCTAGCAATCTCCATTCTACAACTCCTACTACTGAATACTCAAATTTGTTATTATCATTTGCCTTATTAACAATGATTGACATTGGTTTCCATTTTGTCCCACTAATAAACCCAATTGTCGAAGAATAAGCACTGATTGGAACATTAATCTGTTCATGCCTGTCTTTACCATATTTAATACTCAGATCATATTTAGCAATTAGTGTTCTCTCCAAATCTATGTAAAGCATAAAACTTTCATAATTTCTCAAACTATCTTCTGAAACAAACTTCCATGTTTTAATACTATCTGATTTTGACTCATTGTTTTCATGATTATCATTTGAGTTTCCGACAAAAGATAACAGTCCAAACACAAAAATAACTGAAGCAAAAAGTCCAAGTTTTTCACGAACTAGTTTTGTCGCTTTGAAGCAGATTACAATAAAAAAAAGAAAAAGTCCAATGTTTAATAAACTCCACAGTAAATATATCATAGACGTTTTTTAAAAGTCATAAAAGCTTGCAGGCAACGTGGACGGCTTTGTGTAGGCCGGGTTCCATACGGAGCGCGCACCTCCGCAGATTGGTTAACTTTCTTCTTAAACCAATTTACGGCGACAATGGCATAAAAGCAAGTTAGAATCTTGGAAGCCACTCCTGGGTTGCACACAAGCCGATGTACCTGCTGCACTGTGCGGCCTATTTAGTATAGAATCTTTGACGAATACTATCTTTATCTACAACAGTAAAGGCTGCAGATATGTGAATCTGATTTGACACCAACAACTCATGCAAAAAATTGCCAACAAAAAGCGGCCCTTCCCCTTTTGATCTAAAATAAACTACTGAAGGCGGATTGTCAACTGCATATCTAAATATCAATTCCCCATAATCCCTGTCGAACGTAAGTATAATTAAACCCTGTTCTTTGGCTATTTGCAAAACATCATTATCTGGAATTCCTTGATAAGTTTCCTGGATACTAACAACATAATGCCCTTGATCCCTTAGATATAAAATACTTGGGCGTGGGAAATTTTCATTGGCTAAAAACATATCAAGCTGAAATAGGAAAATAAAGTTCTTGCTGCATACAATCTTTTAAATAGGCAAATACTGCGCGGAGAGAATCTTCGGTAAGTGATGAATAGGATTCCAATATTTGTGTTTCATTCCAGCCTGATTCAAATAGTTCTAATATAAGCTCAACAGATATCCTCGTCCCCTTAATAGTGGGCTTGCCTAGCAATACTTGTTTATCAGATACTATATGATCTTGCCATTTCATTCAGCAAATATACAATTTTTAGTGGCCACCAAAGCATAGTGCACAACGTCTGAGGCTTTATGCAGGACGGGCATTCTTATTCTGTCGCTGGGTTGGCCGCGCACCGCTAAGTGGGTTATAGTTTAATGTCGTTAGACCAAATTACTTAAGTTGGGTCAGGATTACAAATGCCTAGGATATATTCTGTCGCTCGGCTTGCATAAAGCTGATGTGGTTGTTGCACAACTCAGAAATCCTAAAAACAAGTTTTTGAAATGCTCTGAGAGTCACATATTTGAGTACAAGTCTTACCGAATATTCGTACAATCCATTCTTGACGCACTAATGTCAGTCCTCACTGTCCTTAGAAATGGGCAATTGAGTTGCGCAATAGCCACCGATGTTGTGTGCTGTTGTTCTGGATTACAAGCTGCCCGAGTCAGGATAGAACTTCCAATGCGTTGTTGGCTCCAAGGTCGGCTTGTAGTGTGAGGTGTCACCTGTAACTATTACCTTGGCAAGCTGTTGCCATGTTTCATAGCTGCTTGGTCTATTGTCTTGCCATTGTTGCTGATTGTATTCATCATTATTTTGTTCCCCTTGCCTGAACTTGGCGGCAAAACTTTCAAAATCCATATACTCTTGTCCACCTGCTAAATTCTTATTTACCTCATATGTAGTCCGAAGATGCTCGTCATTTATTTCAGGTTGATCAAATTCCACGTAGTCACGATGATACCACTCATCAAGTACAAGTATTTTCTTTAAGTCGGCGGGTATTGATTTACCTAACTCTTTATTAGTTGCACGAAAAAGGTCCCGGTATTCAGTGACAACAAGCCTGCCTACTTCTTCTGCTGAAATTTTACTCGTCTCGTATTCCATTAACTGAATGTTGGCATTTAAGTAATTCTGTTTATCATGGCTTAATGGTACTTTTTCTCCACGTACAATCCAAAATTCAGCATCAACTTTCAAAACTTCACCGTCAATCGTTTCATTGAAACTTTCCCAATCAACAGGTGTCAAACTATAGTAATTGGAGTCTTGCCCGTTGTAATGCTCCAAATTGATAAGGCAATTGCCAAAATAATATATATCTAAAAGAATGCCGCCTGCTCTTGGGTTAAAACCGAGCCTTTCAGCAGCGATTGCCCAACGTTGCCCGTCATCGCTTCTGAAAATATTCAGTCTACAGTCAATTAGATATGAGTAAGCATGTCCGAGATCTATGAACGAGCAGTAATAACCTTGCCTATTGGAGTTGTCTAAAGTGTCAAGTATTTCTTTTTCTGTTAGCATAGTTTGGTGGTTGTGTAACAATAGCACACAACGTTTTCGGGCTTGGCGAAGGTGGCGATTTTCACCACAAATGTTGATGCGGAGAACCAAACTTTGATTAACCACAAATGTGTCTGCGGAGCACTGAACCGCCACTTTTGCCAAACCCGTGTTATGGGCAGGATTTATGCTACCCCATTAGCTATTTATGTCAAAGGATTGGTTTTAGTTAAATTTTTATCAACCCAAATTTTGTTCTATCCACGCATTTCCGGATACAATAACTTGTGCTGTTCCAAACGTAGCTTGAAAAATTCCTACACCTTCATAAACATCAGGTCCGGGTCCATCGTTAAATAATTGGTTTGGATACGAACTTTCAACCATAAAAGTGGCTAACAATTCCGGACAATTTATTTCCACTTTAAACCTCATAAAATACGCCACTCCTTTTGGGCTGGTAAATATTGGTCCCATTGGAGTGGTGGTGGTTTCTACGAAAGTGCTTTTCCCGTTTTGTAAAAGCGTTGCATTTGATTTCATAGGAACATTTTCTTGAGGCATCACACCAAATTGGGTATAATTGGATAAATGCAAATCATTGGTCACCTGTAAATCCTGCAATAGCCAAATCACCTTTCCTCCACCCGATCCATTCGGGAAGGCTCCGTATTCATGATCCATCCAGGTAAGTCCAGTAACTTGTATGTCTTCTCCGCCAATGGTAATTGTTCCGCTTGCCTTTAAATGGGTCAATGAATAATAATAATTATTTCGTGTAATTGGCGTTTTCCCATCGGGATTAACGAGATTACAACCCGTTCCCCAAACTAATAGTGGCGGTCCTTGTTGTGCTAACTGTAGATTTAATTTACAAACTGTATTGGTTGTTGCATCAACAAAACTGGCTTGTACAGCCATATTGAGCGGTGTTCCGTACATTTCCTGCATTCCTATTGAACCGTTGGTGGGATCCTTTTCAGAACCGTTTAATTGAACGAACCAGGGTTTCGTTTGATCATACTCTGCCCAATTTGGCGGACACGGTATAATAGGAGTTACTTTCTGATAATTACATTGATTTTTAACATCAGTAATTTCGATTTGAGTAAATGCATAGGTTGACATTCCCGTTGCATTAATTTCAAATCCGAATTTACGTCCATCGGCACTTACCAAAGTTCCTACGTGCCACCACCATTCTGTGGGTGCTCCAGAATGAGCATACTGATCTTTTGGTAATTCAATTTCTGATATCTGAACGGATTTTTTTTCTTCTTGTGACATAATTTTTATTATTTAACTTCTACTCATAAGGCTTTTCGGTTACCGCCTCCCATTGAATTGACTGAACGAGAACAGTCCGTTTTTTTGAGTGGGTTCTGCTCCACCTTTTTGTTTTTTGTTTGTTTCCATAGGATACTAAAAGTGTTTAATTTTTAGTCAATCTTTTTAGGACGAGAGGTGTTTTAAACTTGCCCATAACGTGGACGGCTTTGTGCAGCCCGGGTTCATACGGAGTGCGTGCCGCCGTAAATTGGTTAACTTTATTATAGAACCAATTTACGGCGGCACCGGCATAAAAGCAAGTCAGAGTTTTAGAAACGACACCCGGGTTGCACAACAGCCGATGTTGCGCGCTGTAAATTAGATTCAGCTTTCAAAAGTAAATTTATTTGAAACTTAGAGCATGAACTCCTACCCAATGCGTTTCAACTACTCCCCATTTGTTAAATCAACAATATCAGGCTCCTTGTGGGAGATCTTCTTAAAATAACCACTTGCGAGAACACCGTGCCCAAAGCCACATCCAAAATTCAAATCATCCTGAACGGAAGAAACATCTACACCCTTTTTTTCAAATTGGAATGTAACAGTACATGTGCTATCATCAGCATACCTGTATGACGCTGTCATATTATTGTAAGACAAAGTGTCAACAAACGATCCTGAATTATAACTAGGTGCTCCTTTGCATATGTAAAAGCACATGAGAATTTTACTACTATCAACTTTCTTTACTCTGAGTTCGCCGTAATACCCATAGACATCGCCATTTTTGTCTTCCGCACTCTTACCTAGCTTATATGTTCCGGTAGGATCTAATGACTTGAGTGAGGTATCGCTAGATTGACCAAAACAACTAATAAGAACTAAATAAATAAAAACGATCATTCAAAATACGTTAGGTGAAAATAGCGCGCAACGTGGACGGCTTTGTGCAGCCCGGGTTCATACGGAGTGCGTGCCGCCGTAAATTGGTTAACTTTATTCTAAACCAATTTACGGCGGCACTGGCATAAAAGCAAGCCAGAGTTTCAGAAACGACCCCCGGGTTGCACACAAGCCTTTGTGTTGCGCGTGGACTTTTGATCCCGCAATGAAGCATATATACCATAATCTCCTCCTTTGTCCCATAATCTACGCTTAGGTCTCCTCCGCAGTAAATACCGCTTCCCCAGGATCTTGCCAGTACTGGAACCCGGATTGCACAAAAGCCTGCCGAGAGCTACCCAGCCTGATAGCCAAGCGGACGGAAACAGCATTATCGCACCCTTAAATACTGTAGGACCAGCTAAACAACAAAAAACCGATGGCAAGGGTAGTGAAGAAAGCACCCGGAAGAAATGGTGAGCCATTTGGGTGATCAAAAACCAATCAATCGGCAGCACTGTACTGGACGATGCACCCGGCAACAAACGATGGGAAGGACTTTACAAAGGGTGGAATGAATCTCCAAGACCTGATTGACCTTGGTACCTAGAGCGGCGGAGAAGAGTTCACCTAAATAATGCCTTTATAGCAAAAGCCCCACGTGGCACTAACAAAATGCAAAACTCGCCAGCTGATTGAACAAACAGATTGCAGAATTTAGTCAAAGCAAAATTCAGGAAAACTGAATAAGCCCCTTGCAAAACAGAGAGCCTGAATATAATCACGCGCAACGTGGACGGCTTTGTGCAGCCCGGGTTTAATACGGAGTGCGTGCCGCCGTAAATTAGTTAACTTTATTCTCAAAACAATTTACGGCGGCACCTGCATAATAGCAAGCCAGAGTTTTACAAACGACCCCCGGGTTGCGCAACAGCCGA
>JBKCVJ010000014.1:0-3705 GCA_046317915.1 Sphingobacteriales bacterium | reverse complement strand
CAAATTGAAACAGGAATAACCATTGAACCGAACAATACCCTCATTCTGTTTGATGAAGTTCAGGAAGCGGAAGGCGCGCTAACGTCTCTGAAATATTTCTACGAGAACGCGCCTGAATATCACATCATAGCTGGTGGTTCTTTATTGGGCGTGGCACTAAATAACCGAACTTCTTTTCCTGTAGGAAAGGTGGATTTTATGAACCTCTATCCACTTACGTTCATCGAATTTCTCCGTGCCATTGATGAGAATTCCCTGGCAGATCTGCTGCTGACACCAGATTGGGAACTCATCAAAGTTTTCAAGTTGAAGTATACAGATCGACTAAGGCAATATTATTATGTAGGCGGTATGCCGGAAGCGGTGATTTCTTTTGCCAAAACTTCAGCATTTGATCAAGTGAGACAAATTCAAAAAAACATCCTTATAGCTTATGAGCAGGATTTCTCCAAACACGCATCACATGAGATCGTACCGAGAATAAGGATGGTGTGGAATTCCATTCCCGGACAACTCGGCAAAGAAAACAGGAAGTTTATTTATGGATTGCTAAGACAAGGCGCCAGGGCAAAGGAATATGAACTAGCCATTTCCTGGTTGGTTGATAGCGGTTTGATTCATAAAGTGAACAATGTAACTAAGCCAGGTCTCCCTTTGAAAGCGTATGAAAATATAGAGGTTTTTAAATTGTTTCTGTCCGATATTGGACTACTGTCTGCAATGACTGACCTCGATGTTAAAACACTACTGGAAGGCAATACAATATTTGAAGAATTTAAAGGTTCGCTTACAGAACAATATGTTTTCCAGCAATTGTCAGTTCACCAGAATATTGGCATTCACTACTGGTCGCCGGATAGCAGGGCAGAATTAGACTTCCTGCTTCAATATGCTGGTGAAGTCATTCCGCTGGAAGTTAAAGCAGCTGAAAATTTACACGCCAAAAGTCTTAAAGTCTATTCGCAGAAATATTTACCTGCACTCGCGGTAAGAACATCAATGTCTGATTACCGCAAAGAAGATTGGATGATGAATATTCCTTTGTACGCGATAAATACACTGTTTCAAATGTTGCCAATTGCGCGTTGAATAGTGTTGTTTGCTCAATTGTTTTTACATTCGGGTAGTTGATCATTACCAGGGTGTATCAAACTATTCATTATGCTGAAGATATTTTATTTTTTGTCGGCCGCTCTTTTCTCTTTTTGTGCAGCAAGTGCACAAACGAGTGCTACGCCAATGCGGATCATCATGATAGGGGCGCATCCTGATGATTGTGATAATGACGGGGGAGGCACTGCCATACTTCTTGCTTCCTTGGGGCATGCTGTAAAATTTGTATCTGTCACCAATGGTGATGCAGGCCATCAGACACAGGGCGGGGGTGCTTTGGCCAAACGTAGAATGGCGGAAGCTAAGGAAGCAGGCAAAAGATTTGGCGTAGCCTATGATGTATTGGACAACCATGATGGTGAATTGCTGCCTTCACTCGATGTAAGACAACAGATCATCAGAAAGATCCGGGAATGGAACGCCGATGTGGTCATCGCACCAAGGCCCAACGACTATCACCCTGATCATCGTTATACCGGTGTGCTGGTGCAGGATGCAGCGTATATGGTGACTGTTCCCAATGTGACACCTGATGTGGCACCGCTGAGGAAGAATCCCGTTTTCCTATATTTTGAAGATCATTTCCAGCGGCCAAATCCTTTTCGTCCGGATGTGGTAGTGGATATAACTGCTGTGATTGAGAAAAAAGTGCATGCTATGTCGGCACATGAATCACAGTATTTTGAATGGCTGCCTTGGATAGCCGGATATCTTGACGAGGTTCCGAAGGATCGTACACAATGGGAAGCCTGGTTGTTGAAAAGACAATCCAGGGAATTTTCTCCCGCTATGAAGAGATCACTGGAGCAATGGTATGGATCAGAAAAGGCTATGAAGGTGAAATATGCAGAAGCTTTTGAAATATGCGAATATGGAAAGCAACCCAATGCCGAAGATCTCAGAAAGATATTTCCCATGCTGGGTAAATGAGCGGTGAAGCTTTTTGCTGGCTGGTATCTCAAACGCAGCTAACTATCGGCGGCATGTAAATTTATTCTGTTCTTTGTTCGCGAATTGAGAACAAAGAACTATATTTGCGGTATGAAGGCCCACAACGGAATGCGTCCCCAGGATATCGTGATCCTGTTGAAGATACTGACAACTGCCAATTTGAATTGGCAGTATCGGGATCTTTCATCCTCCCTATTGGTGAGTATTTCGGAAATTTCTGAATCATTGAATAGGAGTCATTTGGCAGGGTTAATTGATGAAAGCCGCAAAAAAGTATATCGGAAATCACTGATGGAGTTTCTGGAACATGGGTTGCGATATGTGTTTCCACAGCAACCGGGAACAATGGTGACTGGCGTACCAACCGCACATTCGCACCAATTCTTCAGTACAAAAATCGTTACGGAATTGAACTACGTTTGGCCCGACGAGAATGGTTGGGCTCGGGGGCTGGCTGTCAATCCATTGTTCAAAACGGTGCCAAAGGCCGTAAGACTAGATGAAGAACTTTATTTGCTTTTGGCGGCGATTGATATTATCAGGGTGGGGAGGACAAGAGAGCTGAAAATGGCATTAGACCTGTTAAAAAGTCGGATACTATGAATGATCGGGTGAACTTGGTAAGGATTAAAGTTGTGAATGACGCCCTTGAAGAACTAAAGGATGATGTGGTTTTTGTGGGCGGGGCAACTGTAGCAATGTATAGAGACAGACCCGCGGCGGAGTCAAGAATTACAGACGATGTTGATCTAGTGGTTGAACTTACAACATATAAGGCTTTTGCTGAGATAGAGGATAAACTTAGGAAAAAAGGATTTGAGAATGATCTTGATTCAGGAATAATTTGCAGGTATAGTATAAAAGGAATTATTGTGGATGTTATGCCTAGTGATGGAAGCATTCTTGGGTTTAAAAATCAATGGTATCCTGATGGATGTAGAAATGCGATCGAGTTTCACATAAATGAAACGGATAGAATAAAAATATTTAGTGCAGTATATTTCCTTGCATCGAAACTCAACGCTTTTAATGACAGAGGTAATAATGACGGACGCACGAGCTCAGATTTTGAGGATATCGTTTACATACTGAACAATAGATCAACGATCTGGGATGAAATGGAGAATGCGTCTAGAGAAGTCAAGCGTTATTTGAAATTTGAGTTCACTCGTTTGATCAACGAGCAGTATTTTGATGAATGGATAAGTGTACATTTGGAGTATTCTGAGCAAAGAAGAGTTGGTTATATCATAGGAGGGTTAAGGCATTTTGTGACTACATAATTTTTAAACAGTAATGAGTTGATTTTCACATGAAAATTTTAGTCATCCGCTTTTCCTCTATCGGCGATATCGTACTCACCACCCCTGTGTTCCGCTGCATCAAACAGCAGATCCCCAACGCGGAGATCCATTTGCTGACTAAGCATAAATTCCGCGCCGTATCGGAAGCCAACCCGCACATTACTAAGTTTCACTATTTCAAGGACGATCTCAAGGAAGTCGTTGATACACTGAAGGCCGAAAACTTTGATACCGTCATCGATCTACATAAAAATTTTAGATCCTACCGCGTGCGGATGGCCCTTGGTAAAAAATCATACGCCTACAATAAACTCTCCGTAGAAAAATTCCTGCTGAC
>JBKCVJ010000013.1:0-5438 GCA_046317915.1 Sphingobacteriales bacterium | reverse complement strand
CATCCATATGGTATCCCTGCGTCAGATATTGCATCGCCTTGGCCACGCGCTCCGGCGTTTTCAGTAGCCCTTCCCTATCCGCATCTTCGCCGAGTAGTGAAAGTGTCTCGCGATAATTATCCGTAAGGCTTGACGTGATCTTGTCGTCGTAATGCTCAACTCTTTTATACGCCATAAACGTTTTTTGATCCTAAGCAGGATATTCTACAAAATTTCTGGGTGTTTCATACAAGGTGATCTTGAGTTCCAGCGCTGCATCAATGGCAGGCCGAAGGAGACCGTAGATCACCACGGCAATATTCTCAGCCGTTGGGTTCAGGTGTTTGAATTCAACCGTATCCTCGTTGAGGTTTTTGTGGTCAAATCGCTCCAACACTACATCACGGATGATGTCTGATAACACCTTCATATCCATGACATATCCTGTTTCCGGATCCGGTACGCCCGTCACCTTAACAATGAGTTCATAATTGTGACCATGGTAATGGGGAAGATTACATTTGCCGAAGACCTTCTCGTTGGTAGCAGCATCCCATGAAGGGTTGTGCAAACGGTGGGCTGCATTGAAATGTTCTTTGCGAAAAACGGCTACGCGATTATCCATCCAGTGAAGTTAAATAACAATGGGAGATTAAAATGGTTCGGTCATTTCCCAGGATAGCCACTATCCAAAATACTCAACGTATATTCTCGGGGTTTCTACCAGCTTGATGCAATGCAGGGTAACGGTAGCAGGCAACAAAGGTTTCAGTTCTTGCCAGATCCCCACCACCAGGTTTTCAATGGAACACATCTTCCCCTGCATGAAGTCTACATCCAGGTTAAGGTTACGATGATCCAGTTTCTCGATCACACTATCCTTGATGATCCTGCTCAGCAATTTGGCGTCTACGATGAACCCGGTGTCCGGATCCGGATTGCCTTTGACGGTCACAAATAGTTCAAAATTATGCCCGTGCCAATGCTCATTGGCACATCGGCCAAACACTTCATCGTTCTTCTCCTTGCTCCAGGCAGGATTAAACAGTTTGTGGGCCGCGTTAAAATGCTCTACTCTCGTTAAATAAACCATGTTCCTTGGGGATGCAAAGTTAAGGTATTATGGCAGGAAAATCGGAAATTCGGGGAATGAACATCACCCTGGTGGCCGCCACGAGGATGGAGATCGAACCCACGCTCCACTACCTTTCCGAGCGCATTTACCTGCGCCGTCATCAGCATATTGACACCCTCATCACGGGCGTTGGCATGGTAAGTACCACCTACCAACTGGCCAGGCAGTTTTTGACAAACAAACCCACCCTGGCCATACAGGCGGGCATCGCCGGAAGCTTCCACCCTATTTATGCACCGGGCATGGTGGTAAGTGTCAGGGAAGAACTGATGGGCGACCTCGGTGTGTCAGAAACCGATGGATGGAAAGACCTCTTTGACCTCGGCTTTGTGGCCCAGAATGATACGCCCTGGCAAAACAAAAAACTCACCAACCCCCACCAGGAATTGCTGCGGAAAACAGCATTGGAATGTGTACGCGGACTTACCGTTAACCAGATCAGTACCAACCGGGACATGATCAATACCATCAGGGACAAGTATATGCCGGTGGTGGAATCCATGGAAGGGGCCGCCTTTCATTATGTATGCCTCATGGAAAAGATCCCTTTTCTGCAATTAAGAGGGATCTCCAATTATGTGGGCGAAAGAAACAAAGCCAACTGGAAGATCCGGGAAAGCATCGATGCGTTGAATCAACAGTTGATCAAAATGATCAATCAAATTACAGAACCTTACACATGAAACTAACACTTGGTTTTTCTCCCTGTCCCAATGACACTTTCATTTTTGATGCAATTGTAAATGAGAAGATCGATGTGCAGGGCTTTAAGTTTGACGTGATGATGGAAGACGTGGAAACACTGAACCGATGGGCGATGCAGGAAAAACTTGATATCACCAAGATCAGTTACGGTGTGTTGCCGCGTATTCTTCCAGCCTATCGCGTACTGGATGCCGGTGGCGCTTTGGGTAAGGGCGTTGGACCGCTGCTGGTGGCCAAACAACCGATTGACCTGGAAGATGTTTCTCAACTTCGGGTAGCCCTTCCCGGTGCCAATACCACCGCACATATGTTGTTCACACTCGCCTTCCCGGATGCGCAGCAAAAACAATTCCTCGTGTTTCACGACATTGAAGATGCCGTGTTGCGGGGCGATGTTGATTGCGGCGTGATCATTCACGAGAACCGGTTCACCTATGCAGAGAAAGGCTTACACAAATTGCTTGACCTCGGTGAATTCTGGGAGCACAATACCAAAAGCCCGATTCCCCTGGGCGGCATTGTCATGAACCGGAGGTTTGATCCCGCCATCATGGCCAAGATAGACGCGCTCATCAGAGAAAGTGTAGCCTATAGTTGGAAACAATACCCTGTGCTGAGTTCATTTGTTCGTGAACACGCACAGGAGATGAGTGAAGACGTGATGCGACAGCACATCAATTTATATGTCAACGATTATTCTTCTTCTCTTGGACAAGAAGGAAGATCCGCTGTTTGGCAACTGCTTGAAGTGTCGAGCAACATCGTTCCTCAACCCGTGACCGGAGCCTTCGAAGTATTTATGTAGTCTTGGGTGTTCCTACCGCTTTAGTATACACTTCCAGGCATCGTTTCCTTGCATAATCATGCTCAACAACGGGCCTGGGATAAGTGAATTCCTGGAACTCTGGTACCCAGTGCTTGATGTAGCTTAGGCCCTTATCAAATTTTTCCGTCTGTAGATATGGATTGAAAATGCGGAAATAGGGTGCGGCATCGCAACCACTGCCCGAGGCCCATTGCCAGCCGCCATTGTTGGCTGCAAAATCAAAATCCAACAGCTTCTCCGCGAAATAGGCTTCGCCCCATCGCCAATCAATCAGCAGATGCTTGCACAAGAAACTGGCAACGATCATGCGTACCCGATTGTGCATATACCCCGTTGTATTAAGCTCTCGCATACCGGCATCTACGATGGGATAACCTGTATTTCCTTCACACCATCGTGCAAATTCTTCTTCATTGTTCCGCCATTCAATCTGATCGTATGCTGGTTTGAAACTCTTTCCTTCACCCACCCTCGGGAAGTTCCAAAGGATCATATGATAAAAATCCCGCCAAATAAGTTCATTTAGAAATGTAATATTGAGAGAATGGGTGTGTAAAGCCAGATCCCGAATGCTGATGGTTCCGAAGCGCAGGTGTACGCCAAGTCTTGATGTACCGGGGATCCCGGGAAAATCCCTGTTGGTGCTGTAGTGCTTGATCAACTCGTCTTTAACCTGATCCGGAGGAAAGGTGATACCCGCCGTTTTGAAGCCCATCGATTCTAAGCTCGGAACAGGTATTGCGGCCTGTTGATGCAGCGCTTCCAATTTTTTCTCAGAGGGGAACTTTACCGGTGGTTGTTTATCCCATAGCGCTCTCCAGCGTTTGCTATAAGGAGTGAAAACTGTGTAGGGCGATCCGTCATCCTTAACCACTTCTTTCTTCTCAAAGATCACCTGGTCCTTGAAAGCTTGAAATCCTACGTTATGCTTTGCCAGCAGCTCGGCAATCGCAGCATCCCGATGAATGGCGTAGGGTTCATAGTCTGTATTCGTGAATACATCGCTGATTTGATACGTATTGAGGAGGGAAGCAAAAACTTCTTCGGGCTTACCATACATCACGTGCAGGGTGGAACCTCTCGTCACCAATTGTTCCTGTATGGCAGAGATTTGTTGGTGAATAAATTCTACCCGCGCATCATGGCGATGTTCCAGTTGATCCAGGATGTTGCGGTCAAAAATAAAAATGGGCACAACGGGTTTCCCCGACTGCAGTGCCTGAAAGAGACCGTGATTATCGTTCAGTCGGAGATCCCTGCGAAACCAGAAAATATTGACAGGAGAAGCCATACCGATGGGAAACAACAATATGGTTATTTTGTTTGCGGTGCGGCAAAAAGCGGGAGAATGATATCATGATAGATATCCCGGCTGATCCGGCATTCAGGAATAGAAGTGCCGTCAATCTCGCCCACCCATTGAATACCTCTGACGGCATTGGTGACAAACACTTCAGATGCCTGGCGTAATTCATCCGGCGTAATGGCTCGTTCTTTACAGTTGGATTTGGAGCATAAGTGTTGTTGCATGACGCCGGCAACCGGTCCTTCGCTGAGTGGCGTGGTAAAGATTTGTTGTCCTTCCACCCAATAAACATTCGCAATGGAGCAGTCTGCAATGCGGCCATAATGATTCAGGACGATGGCATCATTCGACTTCTGTTCTTTTGCATACAGTGCAGCCATGGCATAAAGCAGGTAGTTCGTAGACTTGAGCGAAGCGAGGGCATCCGCTGATTTCCTTGCGTCCGGGTAAACCCGAAGATGGAGGCCATTTGTATTAAACCTTGGCGTGGGCTCATCGAGGGGCCAGGTTTGTATGATATAGTCAGGTGTTGGTGCAGTTTGTTCAAGAATACCGCCTTCTCCCCTGCTAACGGTGATGCGTATGCGCGCATTTTTCAGGTTGTTCCTCTGACAGAGGCTGGTGACTTGTTTCAACAGCAGCTCAGGTGTGAGCAGCTTCCCGGTGTGGATCTTGAGTGCCAAGAAGCCATTGAAGAGCCGGGCCATATGCAAATCCCAGAGCGGCATATGTCCATTGGCGTATCGAATGGTTTCAAAGAGACCATCGCCATAACGGAAGCTGCGATTATCCGGATGAAGTGACACTTCTTGTTCCTGAAAGAAAGCGCCGTTACAGATGTAGTTACCCGACATTATTTGTTTTCGATGATACCCGTTTTCACGGCAAACATCACCAGGCCTGCCATGGATTTGGCACCGGTTTTGGTTTTGAGTTTATCGCGAATGGCTTCAACGGTTCTGGGGCTGAGGTCAACCATATCGGCAATCTCCTTTGTGCTTTTCTCTTCGCACATCAGTTTTAGGATGGTGACTTCCTTATCCGTGAGTTTAGCATCGGTGGGCATGGCATTTTCCGTTTGCCTTTTGACGCGGAGACCATCGATGAGGGCCTTATTGGTAAGGGTGTTGAAATAATACTCTTGCTGGAAAACAGTTTTCACTGCTTCGTAGATCACTTCGGAGTCTGAGTTCTTGGTGAGGTATGCATTGGCTCCGAGTTCCATCAGTTTGGAGATCATGGAGTGATCATTGTGCATGGTAAGCATCACCACTTTCACTTCCGGATAAAGTTTCTTGATCTCGGGAAGTGTGGTGATTCCGTCCATGATGGGCATTTGGATGTCTAGGAGGATCACGTCTGGC
The DNA here is from genome assembly GCA_046317915.1 of Sphingobacteriales bacterium. Taxonomy (GTDB): domain Bacteria; phylum Bacteroidota; class Bacteroidia; order Chitinophagales; family Chitinophagaceae; genus Pollutibacter. The sequence continues at coordinate 123 of JBKCVJ010000013.1, read as the reverse complement.
TGCACGTGTTTGAGAAGGGTAAGCAGCTGCATGCCATTGTCGGCTTCAGCTACCATTTTGATATCCTTCTTCATGGACAGGGCGGTTTTTACGCCGGTACGAAAGAGGATGTGGTCATCTGCG
>JBKCVJ010000012.1:0-12679 GCA_046317915.1 Sphingobacteriales bacterium | reverse complement strand
AGCGTGATGGTTTTGCGGATCTGCTTTCCCGCTTGCCGGATGTCTACCTGAAGCGGCATGGTGAATACGCTTCCATCGGTTTGGGTTTGGTTGAGTTGCATGATGAGTTCCTTGCGTGCGGCATCATAGCGCCAGCTGCCTTTGATCTTAAGTGTGCCGGGCTTGTAGAGCCATTGGTCAAAGAATGTTTTGAGTTTCTGGCCGGATGTTTCTTCCATTGTGCGTATGAAGTCTGCAGTGGTGGCGTGGCCATTCATGTACTTCGAGTAATAGATGCGGATGCCTTTCCAGAAAACCTCATCGCCCAAGATTCCGCGAAGCATGTGTAAGGTCCAGCTTCCTTTTTGATAGGTCTGGATGGTGGTGACCTTATTCATGTCGTCCAGATTGTTATGGATAATCCGGTAATCCGGATTTTTCGCGTAGAAATCATCCACGGTTTTCTTGCTTTTGGCCAGGCCTTTCTGGAATTCGTCTTTTCCGTATTGGTGCTCAATAAAAAGCAATGTGAAATAGGTGGCGAAGCCTTCACTCAGCCACACATCGTCCCAATCATATTCCGTAACGGCATTACCAAACCATTGGTGTGCGATCTCATGGATCACCACATTACGCCATCGTTCATTCCTGTCGCCCACCACACAGCTCTCACTGTAAAGGATAGCCGAAGCGGCTTCCATGCCACCGCTTACACTGTTGGATTGGATGTTCGCCAGTTTTTCATAGGCGAATGGACCGATGCGGTCACTATAGAAGGCGAGGACTTTTTTGGTGGGTTCGGCAAAATCAAAGAAGCCTGCTTCCCGATCCTGGTGATACACCCAGGTTTGGATGGATTTCCCTTCAAACTGATCTACTTCCTGTACGGCGAACCTCGCAACACCCAATACATAGAGCCATGGGGCGATGGGCACGGATTGTTTCCAATGCGTGAGGCGGTTGCCATCCGGCAGATCGGTTTCTTCTACTTTCAATCCATTGGAGACAACCTGATAATGTGCCGGGGCGGTAACGATGAATGCACAAGTGGCTTTGTCGTAGGGATGATCCACCATCGGCAACCACTGCCGGCCTTTATCCGGCCAGTTGTCGCTAAAGAACGTACGCTCTCCGTATTTGTTCTTGCCGATCTTCAGTCCTGTTGCAGGGATGCCACTGTAGATAATCGTGTAGGCATGCCTGTTATGCTTCCTGCTGGTAGCGGGCAAGGTGATCAGCAAGACATTGTTCAGGTGGGTATAGTTCAGATCCTTGCCTTCGCTGGTCACTTTACTCACGACCATACCTTTCCCGTCTGTGCCTGCGTTGGTAAGGTCCAGGCGTAATGTGGTGACGCCATCTGCGAGGAATCTTGCTTCAATGGTAGCCTCAGCTTCTATTTTGTCTGTAGCATCAGAGAGCTTGATCTTGTAAGCGTAGTTGATGATATCGATACGCGGATCCTTGGGGTAGGTGTCTGCGAAAAGGTTGAGTGAGATATGAAGGATGATGATGATGTAGAGTAATCGGTACTTCATGAGGATAGTTTATTGAACTAAGAAGGCTCTATTTAGAATACTAACAATTAAATTCTTCACTGTCTCCATTTCTTCGGATTTGCTGGCGGCTACAAACAATGTCAAACTGGCTAATGCTTCGTTACTGATTATGGTGTTTCCCTTTGCTGTATATAGAAGACTATTTCGGTTCAGAAACATAAGGAAGCATGCTGCTGCTATTCTTTTGTTGCCATCTACGAAAGCATGATTTTTAATGATGAGATACAACAACATTGCGGCTTTCTCTTCAATTGAGGGATATGCGTCTTCGTTTCCAAATCCCTGTTGGATTTGTTGGATAGCACTTTTAAATCCATCATCTTTTTCCTTGCCGAAGACTCCGGAATTGAATTCGGAACGCATGGCATTCACTACATCTGTGTACACTGAAAAGTCTGGATAACTGACTTCATTGATGTGCCTTCCTTTTGAATCAAGCGCTTCGTGATCATAGTCGTCAAGTAATTGAAGCCCGATGCTGAATTGGTGGAGCCAGGTGAAGTCTTCCGAAGTTGATGCTTTTTCTTCAATGGCTCTGCTAAGGATTCTGATGCCGTTATGTAGGATTTGGATTTCTTTGTTCTTTTGAGCAAGCCTTTTTTCATTTAATACCATTCCCTCAATCAGATAGTTTTTGAGTCTTTGGGTAGCCCATTGGCGAAATTGGGTGCCTCGTAATGATTTGACACGATATCCCACCGAGATGATCACATCTAGGTTATATAGCATTATAGGTTTATCGGAATTAGCAATTTGCATTTTTTGCATATTGCTTTCTTTATCCAGTTCCCGCTCTTTAAAAACATTACGTAAGTGCCTGGAAATCACTGATATATCTCTTTCAAACAAGGTTGATAGCTGCTCTTGGGACAACCAAACGGTGTCGTTAGACAATTGCACCTCTAAGATGATCCCGTCCTTGCTTTGGAATATTTCAATCTGATTTCCTGTCATAATTTACAGCTACTTCAAAGGTAATTGAATTGCCGGCCTGAATTCAGTCAACCCTTTTTCTTTGATCATCGCTTCCACCTCTTCTAATTTTGAGGGGACAAACCCACTGAGGTTCTCCACGCCGGTTTCTGTGACAAGGGCCACGTCTTCAATGCGGACGTAGAGCCGCTCTTCATGGATCCAGATCATGGGATCGATGGTGAAGACCATGCCGGCTTTGAGCGGGATATTGTGAACCACACCAACATCGTGAACAGCCATGCCCACTGGATGTTGAAAATGTCCGCGAAAGCGAATGCCATCTTCCACTGCCTTTAGGTGCGCTGGTTTCAGGAATTTTTTGCCAACCATATACTGTTTCATATCGGCCGCTGCTTTGTCCAGCACTTCGCCAGACGTAACACCGGGTTTGATGTAACGGAATAAAGCATCCCTGTAGGCAACAATAAAATTATAGAGCGCTTTCTGCTCTTCGTTGAACTTTCCATTCACCGGCCAGATGCGGGTCACATCGCTGGTATAGTATCTGTAATCTGGCGCGTAGTCCATCAACACCAGATCTCCGTCTTTCAATGCATCGGTCTTGTGAAAATAGTGTCCCATATAGGCGTTGGTGCCACCGCCGATGATGGAAGGGTAGGCATCGCCACGTGCACCGTGCAGGTAGAAAATGTATTTGGCTGCCGCATCCAGTTGGTATTCATAGACACCGGGTTGCGTGGAGCGCATGGCTTCCATGATGCCGAGACCCGCAATTTCAGTGGCTTTGCGGATGAGTGCAATCTCTGCAGGGCTCTTGATGGAACGCATGCTATCTATCAGGGGACTGAGATCCTGCAGTTGAAATTGTGGGTACCGCTCTTTGATCTTTTGGATGAATGCGGCTTCTTTGGTGGGTTTGCCATCCCAGGGATCGGCCGCGTCACGGGCTTGGCCGGCGAGGATTTCGTCTCTGCTATCATTGCCTGTTTCTGCCGGACTAAACTCTGTGAACAGGATTGGTGCGGGTGGCCTGATGAGGCCGGTGCCGATGAGATCCATCGATAATAATTCAATGCCTTTCACTTGTTCAATGCCAGTGAGTTGTTTGATCAATGCGGCGTCTTCGGCAGAGAGCACCTTGCCCTGGTTGCGCTCCATGCCTTCGTCCCGATGGGGAAGATAGAGGGTAGTGGTTTTGTTTCTTCCGTTCAGCAGCAGGTAGGCATGGGCGGCTTCAATGCCGCTCAGGTAGTAAAAATTATTGGCTTGTCTGAAGACGGTAAAGCCCGGAATGCCCGAGGCGCCTTGAATCAGGGCGATGGATTTGTTGCCGATGCTGTTGAAAATCACGGTACGCCTGGCCACGAGTTCTTCTTTGGAGAAATCGGTTTGGTACCGATGTTGGTCCTGCGCTTGCGTGGTAATTGTAGCCAGTAACAGACACATGATGATGTGCAGGCATATTCGGTTAAGCATAGCCGTTATTGTTTTTTAGAATCGTAAATAAATTTTTTGGCCAGCCATTTACGGACGGGTAGATCGTACCATTTCAGGGCGGCATAAGCGAAGGCTATGCAGCCAATGATCAGTGCAATGCCGATGGGTGCGCCTTGTTCAATGGTGATGTTGTTGTTATAGGTCCATGCGTAGTACATGCAGATGAAGGGGAAGTGTGTGATATACAAGGGGTATGAAATGTCTCCGAGAAAGGTGCAGATTTTTTCGGTAATGCGATGTTTTACTTCACCGATAGCACCCAGGTAGATGATCATCGGAAAAACAAATACCACCACGATGGCTTCGTAGAGGCCATTGGTCCAAACGTTGTTGTATCCACCAATTCTTGGCATGCTAAGTACGGTGATGAGCAGTAGTCCGGTGAGGAGGAAAGTGTTTTTGCCTGCTTTCAGGGCCACCATTCTTCTGAGCAACATTCCCGCCATATAGGGATAGAGCAGGCGGGTGAAGCCCACGCGGAGTTGTTCCGGTGTGAAGGACCAGCCTCCGATGAAATCGCCCGACTTGTTGGTTAGTACGAGATGGAAGGATGCGGCAGCGGCGATGCAAACCAGGATGAAGAGGATGCGGTTAGAGAGTTTTCTAAGAATAAGCGCGTGAAGGATATTGGCGATGTATTCCAGAAAGAGCGACCAGGCCGGGCCGTTGAGCGGGTGCATTTCGGTCCAGCCCTTGATGTCCATGGACACAGGAATGGGGATCAATGTGTATCCGATGACGAGGGTGAGCAGGAGTTGTGCAACCGAGGTGTTGGCGATATTTGGGAATACGTCAGACTTCTGGAAGAAAAAGAATATGGCACCGAGGGTCATGCCCAGGATGATGAGCGGATGCAGGCGGATCAGTCTTCGTTTAAAAAAATCTCCGAGGGTCATGGTGTTCCATCGGTCGTCATACGCATGGGCCATGACGTAACCGGAGAGCATGAAGAAAAAATCCACGGCGAGATAGCCGTGGTTGATAAAGAGTTTATGGTAATCTCCTTTGCAGAACAGTTCAAAGGTATGCATGATGATGACCATGATGGCGGCGATACCGCGAAGGGCGTCAAGGATGAGCAGGTGTTTTTTGGAATCAATGAACGCGGACTTAGGGGTTGGCTGCATAGCTACAATCAGGTTTGGTTGTTGGGAGATGTACTATGCAGGAAGGTAAGGAATTCGGCGAAATTGTTGCGGGGAGGGTAGATGCGTTTTAGTAGGGTAATTGGAAGTAATAAACCGTTGGATCGGCTTTATCGATGTACAGGTCTCCGCCCTTTTGTTCTATACGCATTTTTACTGTAACCGGATCAAGCGGCGAGGGATGGCTAACGAATTTGTAAGGCATTCCGTTGAAGGTTTTTTCCACAACGAGATAGGTTTGGTTGACCTCAGCGCTGCTAGTTGAAGACTTTGGTTGAAACAAAGCATCTATGCTTGCAGTTTGGGAAGGCAGGAGTTCTTCATCAGCATCTTGTTGAAAGGAGCGATGTTTCACTTCGCAATTGTCCAACGTGATACGGATATGATGTCCAGACAGTCTAAGATTTTCAAAGTTTTTAGGCGGAGATGCTGGTGTTGTTAGTGTTGTGAATTTTTGTTTTAGAAGTATTATAAGACCGGCGGCCACGCTTAATAGACCCAGTACAAACCAAAGTTCCCTAGGCAGGATAAAAGTAGCGTTTAGCACGAAGGCTAAAATCACAAGTAACGTGCCGGCGATAATGAGAAAATATGAACGGGATTTGGGCATTAGTGACTGATGCTTTTTACGGTTGACCTTTATACCTTGGGTCAAAATCCACCATCCATTCAATACCAAACTTATCCCTGAACATTCCGAAATAAGAACCCCAGGGGCTGTCAGCAATAGGCATTTCTATTTGTCCGCCTTTAGACAGGCCGTTGAAGATATGGTCAGCTTCCTCTTTGCTTTCAGCGCCAATAGATATCTTGGTTCTAGTTTCCATTTCGTTGTGTTTTCCCATTTGCTCCGGCGTATCGCTGCCCAGCAGGACACTGTTTTTGCCGATGGGTAGTGCGATATGCATGATTTTATCGGCTTCCTTTTCAGGGTAGGTGAATCCTTCAAAATTCATGTCTTTAAACCTTACGATGGTGACGAAATTGCCCCCAAAGACTGATTGGTAAAATGTGAATGCCACTTCGGCATTACCGTTGAAGTGGATGTAAGGGTTAATGGATGGCATATGAATCTATTTTAAGTGAAAAGTTAGCTTTTCTTTTCAAGATATTTTTACAATCAGACCAAGTGTTTGTATATATGGTGAATTGCGTACTGGGCATTCATACAATGATCTCCCCAGTGATTATCAAACAGAAACTTAAAATCCCAAAGTGCTGACTCTACCTCCTCCTCCGATCCTTTGTCATACAACATGATTGCATTTTTAAGATCCCAATAAATGTCCTCCAGATCATCAACGATATCACCACATACCGGATTAATATCGACTTGTTCTGATGGGTCAAACACATGCCAATAGTATCTGGAATCAATTATATTTGATAGTTGCATCCTGACTTCTCGAATATTATCTTTTGTAAGTAATGGAGAAAAGTCAGAATCAAATGTCACCTCCACGAGTTCCAGGCTTTGGGCATTAGTGTATAGCGTGAGTAGATGCTTTAGAGCGGATTCAAAAAACGCAACTTCGGAATATCTGTTTATGTCTTCAATAAAATCACAATAATCTCTTGCAGTTTGAAGAAAAACGGAGAAACCCTCTGTTGCGGTCATTTGCCTTGCTTTCATGAATTAAAATGGAGTTGAAGTGACAGAGTGCAAGGTCTGGGAATTGCTGCTACCCGTGATTGCACCAGGTAGTTAGTGTCGTCGCAAATTGTTAACTTTATTCTGGAAGCAATTTACAGCTGCACTGGCATAAAAGCAAGTATACTATTCCATTTGGGTCCGGGTTGTGGCAAGCCCATGTTAGCTACCGCCTTTATATTCTTCAATAAATACTTTGTCAGTGTTGGCGAGAATGAAATCCATACTCCTCTTATAGTCAGACCTTATATTTGGTGTCAGAAACTTTATCCAGTCAGGGCTCTCTTCCTGTTTGAAAAACGCGTATAAGGCCAAAGCATATCCCCATTCCCTTTGGTTTAAATAACCAATGCTTTTATGTCCGTAACCATCTAACGACTTATGCTCCTTGAAGGAGGAATTCGCATTAAAAATTCCTAAACCAAAAACAACAGGTGTCAAATCTGTTAATTGTTCATCATTGAAGTCAAGTCTTTGCTCTCCTAAAATTTTTATATGAGAAAATTCGTGAGCAAGTGTAGCAATAAGATTCTCACCATCACTTAAATTACTTTTTTCAATAAAGATGTCATACTTGCCTTGGTCGTTTTTGCCAAAGTACAAACCTGCTGAAAGTTTCTCGTCGCTGTCTTTGTCAATCTCAGTCCAGATTCTATGCCCAAAGTCACCGCTAATCTCTTGAATGTTTTGGTCATAAGTATCAACGTTTATTTCGTTGATATCAAGCTCCATTTGTCGAGCCACAATCTCGGCTGACTTTACCAGTGATTCCTGTGAACCGTCGTAGCGAATGGGGAAATGTTCCTGTGTTGGAAGAAGAATAGGTTTGGTTGCAATATTGTCGTGTCCAAACTGTGTAGCTAACCACAAGAAAGAGTTTTCCATCCAGAGTCTCATCTCGGGCTCTATCGGGCATTCATTACTATTTTTCTTTGAGAAAAGTCCAAACATAATAAGATATCAATCGTGGCAGCTAACGTATAGCTTACCGATCAGGGATAGTCCATGCTTTGCTTGCTCAGGATCACTGTTCTGGGCGTCATAAAAATAGCGGCGGCCATGTGCCCAGCAATGCAGTAGGGTCATCTCTGTTTGATCAGTGATGCTGTTATAGACGTTGTATCCATCGGTTTGCAAGTAACCCTTAAAGCCATCCAGGATTTGCCTGGGTCCTTCTCTTCCCCGGCTAGGATGATAGTCAAAGAATACCAGATCATCCAGCGAGTTGTGGTACACCCAATAGTAGCCTTTATGTGAACTTCCCTTTTTGTCTTTATCCAGCACCTTTAGTGGCGTCTCATCCGCATGCAGGTAAGGGCTTTGAAGTACCAGTTTCTTCAGTGCTTCATACAGTGGTGTGATCAGTGTACAGGTGCTGCTCACCCAGTCTGTGATGGTGCTGTAAGGGATGTTTAAGCCTTCACGGCTGAACCTTTGCTGCTGGCGGTGCAGGGGCAAGTGGTCTACATACTTATCAATCACGATCTGTGCCAGCAGTCCCGCTCCGGCGATGGCCTTGGGCAGCGGTCTTGACGGGAGCTCTGCAACAATAACGGTTCCATCCTGACTGTACTTAGGCCTGAGGTAACGGCGAACAAAAAACCTGCCGGGTTCAAAATCCAGCTCTTCACTCATGAGGTCTTCTATCTTTACTGCACCCTCTTTTTTACCATCGGGTTCAAGGACTACTTCCACCCTTGGAAGATGATCAGGTAGCTTCATCCGTGCAGGCAGGTTGCTCTTGTCAGACTCCTTACGCCCGTTGCGGGTATAACTGATCTTTTGTGCAGTTGTGAGGCAGGAAGACTGCTGTTCTTCAGCCTGTATGGGAAGAGATAGTTGAGCGGGTGGAGGTTCAGGACTCAGGAAGCGTTCCTGGCGGGAGCCAAATATTATTTTCTTGATCTGATCCAGCTCATGCTTCAGCAGTGTATTAGAAGATGTAAGATCTTCAATAGTCTGTGCCAGCTGCTGATTTATTTTCTCACTTTGCTCATATAGTTGCTGATAATCTACCACTGCAATAAAGATAGTAAAAACCTCTGTAATGCAGTGTAGACAGTACTTACAGCGCTGGTGATATCCACAGAATCAGGCCGCTTGTTGATATCTTTTCGCTTTTTGATATGCTGCAAACTGATGCCTTGGAGAATAAGAGAGAGTTGCTCTGAAGTTAACGCCATGGAAGCGTTATCATAAGATCCAACGGGCCGTTCAAAAGTTCCACGCTCCAGTCTCTTAAAGTATAATGCAAAGCCGTCACCTTCCCATTGTAAGAGCTTAATGTGCGTTGCCGGCCTGTTGATGAACACAAAAATATCTCCCATGATGATCTTCCTGCGCATCGCTGACTGAACTATACCACAGAGGCCGTCAAAGCCTTTGCGCATGTCTGCATGGCCCTCATAGAGAAAATAGCGGCACTGAGTGGAGAGGTGGAGCATATTATTTACCCAGTTGGTTCAGATACCCTGGAGGAACAGGAGCATGAAAATCTATTTGGACACCACCCTGCATACGAACAGTACAAAATGTATCAGAACCTATCAATGGCATGGTTACTGGCGTAAAAGACGGCACGACTGAGGGCTCCTGTTCTGCGTTCCGGAACTTCTTATACCAATAATGAAACGTAGCGTATACAATATCCTTCTTCTCGCAAAAATCTTTTTGACTCAAACCAGACCCCTGCCATTGCCGGATCAGGGTAAACATGCGCTGTTGAGTTGAACGTACCATAAAATATTTTGCACGGAAATTATAACATTATCATTCATACCTGGTAGCCCTGTTCACCGTAGGGATACGAAGTTGGCGGCTTTTACCACAAATGTTCATACGAAGAACTAATGTTTGTTTAACCGCAAAACTGTCATACGAAGCACTGAACCGCCAATTTCTTGTAGGTGCTGTTAGCGGTAGTTATTTATCAATAAGGTTTTTAACTGTGTTACCTAATGAGTCTAATACTAAGAGTTTTACTTCGTCATTATTGTCAACCATAAATAATATACGTTCTCTTCCCTTTGTATCGGTTATAGCAAATGCTGCAGTTTTGTCGCGATTTTGAAGGACGATTCTCGGAATACCTCCTGATCCTCTTTCTTCGAATTCTTTCCTAGTATTTCTATCACTGATAACTATACCCATTCTATATGTTGAATCCGTTTCGTTCTTGTATATGTTGAACGCATCTGTGTTATTATAGTCAACAGAAAACATGGCTATTTCTTTTCCTTCTTGATTGCTTACTACCAAACCTCCGGTTTCATTTCCTTTGCTATCGTAATAAATTAATCCCCTTGGCTTGAATATTCTTGGTAGAACCTTTCCGTCAAGAGTAGGTTCAGGAACACTGTCCGCCAGAATCAGCACAGGTTTTCCAGAATTTCTATCAACGATGGATAGTTTGTTTAATATAAGCTCGTTGCCGGTTTTTAAACCGAATAATACCCTGTAAGATAACAGTAATAACAAGGCTGTAGATATTACAAAGTAGATTTTCATTCCTGTTTTCATGCTTGTCGTTTTAGATTTTTGTTGTACTAATAATTATCGCTAACGTGGACAGCTTTGTGCAGCCCGGGTTTAAAACGGGGTGCGTGCCGCCGTAAATTGTTAACTTTGTTACAGAACCAATTTACGGCGGCACAGGCATAAAAGCAAGCCAGCGTTTTAGAAGCGACCCCCGGGTTGCACACAAGCCGATCCTATCTTTAATTTTCTATACATTACTAAGAAAGAATGTGGGGAGCAGAAACAAGGCACGCAAGCCGATATAGCCTTTTGAGCTAGTCTAACATGATTGCCCTCTGCTCCTTTTACTCTTAGTCCGAACAGTTCAACTGAGACATGGTGACAGCCAAGATCTCGTATGTATTAGGATAGCCGGACAAAAGTAATATCCACATCCATTTTTCAATCTTAAACTAATCTACAAATGAATTCCCAAATTCTCTTTGCAGGTGTTGATGTTTCCTCAGAAACACTGGACATCCACTACAACCTTGAAAACGGAAAAGAACTCACCCTTCAGGTTCCAAACTCCCCGGTTGGACACAAAGAGGTAGTCCAGAAACTTGGAACAAGGTGTTATGTTATGGAAGCAACAGGGCCATACTACCTCAGGTTTGCCTTTGTGCTTAAAGCCAGCGGAGCTGATGTCAGGCTTGAGAACCCGCTGGTGATTAAAAGGTATATCCAGATGCACATGGAGCGCAATAAATCAGATAAAAAAGATGCATCCTGGATCTTTCGATATGCCTTGGAGCAAAAAGCACCCGTATGGAACCCGCCAACAGAGCAATCCCTCAAATGCAATGCTATTCTCGCTTCCATCGATCTGTATTCCAGACAAAACACCCAGTTATCTAATCAGATTCATGCATTCTCACAACTGCCCGCAGACACAAACGAGATCATTAAAGGCCTCCAGAAAACAATCGACCATATCGATAAAGAAATGGCCAAACTGGAGCTCAGGCTTCAACAGATCCTTCAGTCCTGGAAAGCAGAACAACTCAAATGCCTCACTACGATCCCGGGCCTCGGAAAGAGAGCTACGGCACTACTAATCATCTACACTGATGGATTTACGAAGATCAACAACCACCGACAGCTCATTGCCTTAGCAGGCCTTGCGCCAAGGGAATACTCAAGTGGTTCTTCCATCAGGGGAAAAAGAGGTATATGTAAAATGGGGAATGGTCACTTAAGAAATGTCCTCTACATGTGCAGCATGAGTGCCATTAAATGCAACAAGGCCTGTAAAGACCTTTACGAACGGCTAAAAGCAAAGGGAAAACGAGGAAAAGTTGCGCTCATCGCAGTCTGCAACAAGCTACTCAAGCAGGCATTTGCTATTGCAACAAAACTTCAAATGTATCAATCAGAATATGTGAGTAAAAAACCGGAGAAATTGCTTGGTTTTTAACACAGTTCATGTTAGCCACAGTGCATTTACATTTAGTATCTTTTTTGTCTGCTATAAGTTATCTATAAAACATTGAAAAAATGGTCGTTCTCTATAGATTACTGCGTCTTCGTAATCGTCAGGTTGCTCAAAGAATGGAACTGTATGAGTTCTCAGTTCTCCCGACTTTAAAACATAACTATGATTAATTATCTCTTCAATGTCGTCAACTGAATAACCTTCTGGCATTTGAAAAAATTCCCAATTAAAAGAAGTCCCAAAACCAAAGCACTTCTCATCTTTCATTTTTGCTGCAAAACCTGTCCAGCCCATTGTAGTCTCACCAAGAATTTGTTTTTGAATTCTCAATGGAAATGCAAATTTGCTTTTTTCAACTCTGTCGATGTCGTACTCGTTTATACAATTTCCACTAGCAACAAAAGTCTTCACAATTTTGTGATAACCAATTCCTGATGAACGACTAAAAATACTCTTTATAGATTGTTCCTCTTTAAATCGTCTGATTGCTAAATCGACTATTGTATTGGGGTTACGAAAAATCACACAAGGCAAAAATGTTCCGTCTGTCAAGTATACAGAAGCCCTGTATCCAGCTCCGTAGGCATTGTCGTCCAAGGGCTCTATGTTTCCCTTTAAGAACTTAATAATATCTTCTGTTTGCTGCCGTCGCATCGTATTGTGGCTAACGTGGAGGGCTTTGTGCAGCCCGGGTTCATACGGAGTGCGTGCCGCCGTAAATTGGTTAACTTTATTCTAAACCAATTTACGGCGGCACAGTCATAAATGCAAGTCAGAGTTTTGGAAACGACCCCCGGGTTGCATAAAGCCGATGTGCTTGTTGCACAACTAAGATGTCCAGACACTGTGGATTGTGGTTCTTTTAGCCTGTTATTTGCGGGTACTATTGCATGCAGGGAAAGAAATCACTATCACCACAGTTGTTCTACCAGGTCAGTTTGGATCAGCTGGTACCGGAGGA
>JBKCVJ010000011.1:0-9929 GCA_046317915.1 Sphingobacteriales bacterium | reverse complement strand
AATACCTGTGATGAATATTTTCGCCAGCAGCGCCGGATCCTGCACATGCTCAAGCCTTTGCTGTATGAAGAAACTGCTTTCTTCATAGGAACAGATCGCTGAAATCAACCTGAGTTTTACTTTCTCATCTTTCATGATCTCTGCGAGGACCTGTTGCGTATCCAGTACCTTTTCGCTATTGAAATATTCCTCCTTCCCTGGAATAAAACACCATCCTTTTTGCTCGTCCGGACTGGATGCCTGGTATTTTTTGATGTAGTCAATTTTCTCAGGATCAAGAAAATACAGCAGAAGCCTCACGTAGTGATTATACTCTTTCTGCATATTCTGGAGGTGCACAATATCATCATATAAATTATCTGCGAATGTGCCTGGTATGATTTTGCCGATCCCGCCGTCAGGACTATGGATCAGGAGCTTTTTCAGCTGACCGATTTCATTATCTACATAATATATTTGATCTGACATAACATGTTATTTGTCAATGAAAATATTCCGCACTGTATCTCATAGTGGGATTGCATTAAAAAAAAGAATAGCGTCAGGTAAATGCCATTAGTGGTCGGGCAAACTTCCGTCACCACCTGCAATGAGGTTCAGAAAATACGGAAGCAGTGAATGAGATAATACAGGATTCTTCCTATACATAACGGCAAGGTAAGAATTTTCAAGTTATTGTATTAATGCATAATTTCCTCGTTCAAAACCTCAACATGACTGCTTCTATCGAAAAAGGAAAATTATTCTGGGCAAGTTGCCTCGCGCTGCTGGTGACTTCCCTTTCATTCGGCATCAGGGCCGGCATCCTGGACAGCCTTGGCGTTCAGTTCAGCCTGGACAAGGCCGAACTGGCAACCATCGCCGCTACAGCTTTCTGGGGATTCCCACTGGCAGTGATCATCGGTGGCATCGTGGTAGACATCATCGGCATGAAGAAATTACTGGTTGCCGCCTTTGTGTTTCACCTTCTTGGTATTCTTTTGACTGTTTTTGCCAGCGGATTCTGGACTTTATTCCTCTCTACTCTACTGATCGGCATTGCTAATGGTACGGTTGAAGCAGCCTGTAACCCACTTGTTGCGGCGCTTTACCCCAATGATAAAACAACCAAGCTCAACCATTTTCACCTTTGGTTCCCTGGCGGGATCTTCATCGGTACTCTACTGGTATTCTTCCTGAACAAAGCCGGAATCGGTTGGCAGGTGCAGGTAGCATTGATGATCATCCCAACCCTGATCTATGGTTTCCTGTTCTCCAAATTACAGTTCCCTGTTACGGAGCGCGTAGCCGCGGGTATCTCCACCGGCGAAATGTATCGCTCGCTGTTGAATCCCTTGTTCCTCTTCATGATCATCTGCATGTTTGGTACAGCCATTACGGAATTGTTCACCGGACAATGGATCGATGTATTGTTGCGCAATGTCACAGATAATGCAATCCTTATCCTGACGGTCTCTACCGGTGTGATGGTGGTTGGTCGGGGTTTGGCCGAGCCCGTTGTTCATCGCCTTTCACCACAAGGCGTATTGGTCATCTCCGCGATCCTCTCCGCCGTAGGTATCTATATGCTCGGACATACCAGCGGCTCCATGATATTTGTTGGGGCACTGATCTTTGGAATGGGTGTTTGTTATTTCTGGCCAACGATGCTTGGCTTTGTTGCCGAGAACCTTCCCCGCACGGGCGCTGTAGGACTTAACCTCATGGGCGGTGCAGGTATGTTTGCGGTGTCTGTTTATACCATCTTCATGGGTGGATTTTACGACAGGATCGTGGCAGAGAAATTACCCGCAGGTGCTGCATTGGATACCTATCAAAAGGCAGCACCCGGATCGCCGGAAGCTGCTGCCTATGCTGCTGCGAGGCATGCTGCCGGTCCGGAAGTCCTCAATGCAACGCTCACCATCCCGTTGATCCTGACCGTTGCCTTTATTGGACTGTATTTCTATATGAAAGGAAGGAAAAAAGAAACGCTAATAGCTACTAGCTAATAGCTAATAGCTACTTTTTGTTATATTACAAGTCCAACTATTGATCATGGCCCAAATTCCCTCCAGACGCAGAGCCATCAAGAACATGATGATGGGCTCCGTTGCCGTCGGCGCGTTATCTTCTTTTGACCAACCCGAAGAAAAAGCAAAAACTTCCACCGCACTAAAGGGGAATATCAACCACGCCGTCTGCCGCTGGTGTTATTCTTCTATTCCGATGGAAGATTTCTGCAAGTCGGCCAAAGAAATCGGCATCAAAGGGATTGACCTCGTTGGACCGGCAGACTGGCCCATGCTCCAGAAATACGGATTACACTCCTCCATGTGTAACGGTGCCGAGATTAATCTGGTGGATGGCTTCAACGATAAACAGTTTCACGAAAAACTCGTCAGAAATTATACCGAAATGATTCCCATGGTGGCAAAAGCGGGTTATACCAACCTTATTTGCTTCTCGGGAAATAAGCGCGGGAAGGACGATGAAACCGGACTCAGCAACTGCGTAGAAGGATTAAAAAAGATCCTGCCTCTGGCAGAAAAACATAAAGTAGTGCTGGTGATGGAGTTGCTGAACAGCAAGGTGGATCATAAGGATTACCAGTGCGATAAAACAGCCTGGGGAGTGGAGTTGTGCAAACGCATCGGTTCACCCAACTTCAAACTGCTCTATGATATTTACCATATGCAGATCGATGAAGGGGATGTGATCCGGACCATCAAAGCTAACCACCAGTACATCGCCCATTATCATACCGGAGGGGTACCCGGCAGAAATGAAATTGACACCACACAAGAGTTGTATTATCCTGCCATCATGGACGCGATCCTGAAAACCGGCTTTTCAGGATTTGTGGCGCAGGAATTCATTCCCAGCTGGCCGGATAAGATCTCCGCACTGAAAAAGGGAGTGGAGATTTGTGACGTTTAATGACCATTCGAATACTGACTTTTTACTTTTTAATTATACTCCATGCCAGAGAATGTTTTTGATGCCATTGTAGTTGGCTCGGGAATCAGCGGTGGTTGGGCCGCGAAGGAACTCACTGAAAAAGGACTCAAAGTGCTGATGCTTGAACGCGGAAGAGACGTGAAGCATGTGAAAGATTACGTCAACGCCAACAAAGCACCATGGGAGTACCCCCATCGTGGCGGTCGCACCCAGGAGATGATCAAAGACTATCCGGTGTTGAAGCGCGACTACCCGCTGAACGAAACCAATCTGGATTTTTGGGTGAATGAAAAAGAGTGCCCGTATACAGAAGTAAAACGTTTTGACTGGTTCCGCGGATATCAAGTGGGTGGGCGCTCCCTGATGTGGGGAAGACAGAGTTACCGGTTAAGTGACCTCGATTTTGAAGCCAACGCAAAAGATGGCATCGCTGTTGATTGGCCGATCCGTTATAAAGACCTCGCACCCTGGTATGATCATGTGGAAAGGTTCGCCGGTATCTCGGGTAACCGGGATGGCATCCCTCAATTGCCAGATGGACAGTTCCTGCCACCGATGGATATGAACTGCGTGGAAAAAGATGTTGCCGCAAGGATCAAAGCACATTATAAAGGTGCAAGGTTGATGACCATTGGCCGCACGGCCAACCTAACGGTGGCGCATAAGGGCAGAACACAATGTCAGTACAGGAATAAATGCTGGCTGGGATGTCCGTTCGGTGCATACTTCAGCACACAATCCTCAACCTTGCCTGCTGCAGAGGCCACAGGCAACCTCACGCTGCGCCCCTTCTCTATCGTGAAAGAAATCATCTATGACAAAGAGACGAAGAGGGCAAAAGGCGTAGTTGTAATTGATGCAGAAACAAATAAAACCTACGAGTACTTCGCTAAAATCGTTTTCCTGAATGCATCGGCATTTAACTCTTCATGGGTCCTGATGAACTCCGCTACGGACATCTGGCCCGATGGTCTTGGCTCGAGCAGCGGAGAACTCGGCCACAATGTAATGGACCACCACCTTCGTGCTGGCGCAAGTGGCGTAGTTGAAGGATACGATGATAAATATTATTTCGGTCGCCGCGCCAATGGCGTATACATCCCACGTTTCCGCAACATCAACGGAGACAAGCGCGATTACCTGCGTGGCTTCGGTTACCAGGGTGCTGCCAGCAGGCAGGGTTGGAGCCGCAACGTAGCAGAACTCGGCATTGGTGCTGATCTGAAAGAAGCGCTTTCTGAACCCGGTCAATGGACCATGGGTATCGGTGGCTTTGGTGAAACACTTCCCTACCACGAGAACCGAATCTTCCTCGATAAAACCGTCAAAGACAAATGGGGCCTTCCTGTGTTGTCGATTGATGCGGAGATCAAAGAGAACGAAAAGAAAATGCGCAAAGACATGGTGGCCGATGCCGAAGAAATGCTGACAGCAGCTGGCGTGAAAAATGTGAAAGGCAACGATGGTGATTATGGCCTGGGCATGGGCATCCATGAGATGGGTACGGCACGCATGGGCCGCGATGCCAAGACCTCTGTTCTCAATGAGCACAACCAGGTTTGGGATTGTAAGAATGTATTTGTGACCGATGGGGCCTGCATGACTTCAGCAGCCTGTCAGAATCCATCACTCACCTATATGGCCCTCACAGCGAGAGCGGCGGATTTTGCGGTGTCTGAGATGAAAAAAGGCAATATATAGGGTGAGGCGTTAGGGGAAGTGTTTAGTACCGCAAATCTAAACACTCCCCCTAATTGCTCCCCCTGATTAAGAAGACATGCAGCAATTTGACGCGATAGTAATAGGCTCCGGTATCACCGGCGGTTGGGCAGCCAAAGAATTGACTGAAAAAGGTCTGCGCACCCTCTTGATCGAGAGAGGAAGAGATGTACAACACATCAAAGACTACACCACTGCAACAAAAAATCCATGGGACCTAACGCATAGGGATAACCGAAGTACTGCCGATAAAGAAACATACCCGATACAAACCAGGCACTACTCTATTAAAGAAGATAACAAGCACTTTTATGTACTCGATAAACAGAATCCATATACTGAGATTCAGCGTTATGATTGGGTGAGGGCCGATGTGCTTGGTGGACGTTCTCTGCTCTGGGCGAGGATGTGCTTCCGTTGGAGTGATCTCGATTTTGAAGCGAATGCAAAAGACGGGCACGGTGTGGACTGGCCTATTCGATACAAAGACATTGCACCCTGGTACGACTATGTCGAGAAATTTGTTGGCATCAGTGGTAAGAAAGACGGTATTCCCCATTTGCCAGATTCTTTGTTTCAGGCGCCCATGCCACTCAACTGCGTGGAAGCAGATATAAAAAGTAAGATTGAATCGAAATATTCAGATAGAACACTCATCCACGGCAGAACCGCAAACCTCACGCAACAACTGCCAGGGAGAGGCTCATGCCAATACCGAAACCTTTGTCACCGCGGTTGTCCATACGGTGCATATTTCAGTACGCAATCTTCTACGCTTCCCGCAGCCATGGCCACAGGCAAACTGACGGTGAAAACGGGATTGATCGTGAACCGCGTCATCTATGACGAAGCCAAACAAAAAGCAACCGGTGTTGAAGTCATCGATCGGGAAACAAATAAGACATACATCTTTGAGGCGAACCTCATCTTCATCAACGCATCAACTGTAGCCACCACTTTTCTTTTGCTCAACTCTACTTCTAACCGCTTCCCGAATGGATTGGGTAACGATCATGACATTGTGGGCAGGCACCTGATGGACCATCATAAGAGCAGGGGGATCAGTGGGGAGGTATTAGGGTTCAGGGATAAGTACTACTATGGCAGGAGACCAACAGGCGTGTACATTCCGAGGTTTGTGAATGTGCATGCACAAACAGAAAAATTCCTGCGAGGATATGGAATACAAGGGGGAGCGTATAGGGGTAGGGAGAAGGGTGAGGGAATAGGGGCAGACTTTAAAGAAGCCATTACAGAGGCAGGGGGTTGGACGGTTGGTTTTACAGCATTTGGAGAATGTTTGCCTTATGCTGAAAATCGCATCACATTGAACACCGATAAAAAAGACCATTGGGGAAGGCCGACATTGAACATGGACGCCAGCTTCAAAGAGAATGAAAAAGCGATGCAGAAAGATTACGAAGAGAAGGCCGAGGAAATGTTTTCAAACATCGGCATACAAAATATCCGTTTCAATGGCAGCATGTCGTTTCCCGGCAACGCCAACCATGAAATGGGTACGGCACGCATGGGCAAGGATCCCAAGACATCGGTACTCAATAAGTGGAACCAGATGCATGCGGTGAAGAATGTTTTTATCACCGATGGATCGAGCATGGCTTCTTCGTCTTGCGTGAATCCATCGTTAACCTATATGGCACTGACGGCAAGAGCGGTGGATTATGCGGTCAGTGAACTAAAAAAACAAAATATAGGGTGAGGCGTCAGGGAGAGGCTTTAGCTTAACCCTCCTAAACACTTCCCCTTAACACTTCCCCTAAAAAAGAACACATGAACAATTTTGATGCTATCGTAGTAGGATCAGGTATCAGCGGCGGTTGGGCCGCCAAGGAGCTCTGCGAGAAAGGTCTTAAAACCCTCATGCTGGAGCGCGGCCGCATGGTAGAACACCTGAAGGATTATCCCACCGCCACCATGAATCCCTGGGACTTTAAACACCGCGGCCACATGGACAAAGTGGCGAGGGAAAATCCTGTGGTGGCCAGATGTTATGCGTACAATGAAGCCACGGATCATTTCTTCGTGAAAGACAAGGAGCATCCTTATGTTCAAGACAAACCTTTTGATTGGATCCGAGGATACCAGGTAGGTGGAAAGAGTTTGTTGTGGGCGAGACAGACCCAGCGTTGGAGTGCCTATGATTTTGAAGGACCGGCGAGGGACGGTTTTGGGGAATGGCCTTTCACGTATAACGAGCTCGCACCTTGGTACAGTCACGTGGAAAGATTTGCGGGCATCAGCGGCAACAGGGATGGATTGGATACCTTACCAGACTGCGAGTCTCTTCCTGCCTGGGACATGAATTGCACAGAGAAAACAATGGCAGACAAGATCATGGCGGCAAGGTCAGACTGGCATGTGGTGCAGGGCCGATGCGCGCATTTAACCAAACCATCGCCCATACATATTCAACAAGGCCGGAGCCAATGCCAGGCCAGATCTTTATGCGAACGCGGCTGCCCTTTCGGCGGATATTTCAGTTCCAACTCGTCCACCATACCATGGGCCATGAAAACGGGCAACCTCACCATACAGCCCAATAGTGTGGTGCAATCTGTGATCTATGATGATAAAAAAGGCAAGGTCACCGGTGTAAGGGTTGTGGACGCAGACACTAAAAAAATAACGGAGTATTATGCACGTGTCATTTTCCTGAATGCAGCCTGTTTGAATACCAACCTCATCGCGCTGAATTCTACTTCTGCGCGTTTCCCGAACGGACTTGGCAACGATAATGGACTGCTTGGCAAATATGTGGCGTTCCACAATTACAGGGGGAACCTGTATGGTAGTCTGGAAGGATTTGGAGATAAATATTATTTCGGCCGTAGACCTACACAACCCATGATGCCGAATTTCAGAAACGTCAAAAAACAGGAGACCGATTTTCAACGGGGATACATGACCTTTTTTGGTACCGCCCGAAGTGCGATGAATAATGCACAGAACGGTATTGGTGCAGCGTACAAAGATGGTTTGTCCGAAGTTGGTCCCTGGCAAGTGGCCATGATGATGCAGGGCGAAACGGTTCCGCAGGAATCCAACCGCCTCTACCTCCATAAAGAACTGAAAGATGAATGGGGAATCCCACAACTGGTGACGGACATCGGTTATACGGAGAACGATGAGCGGTTGCTGAAAGATTTCCTCACCCAGGGTGCTGAAATGTTGGAAAAAGCCGGCGTGAAAAATATTCAATCGGTGGATACCAAACAAGCGCCTGGACTGGATATCCACGAAATGGGCGGCATCCGGATGGGCAATGATCCCAAAAATTCTTTGCTGAACAAATGGAACCAGTTTCACCACGCTCCCAATGTTTTTGTGACCGATGGGGCCTGTATGGTTTCAACCTCCACGCAAAACCCCTCCCTGAGCTTTATGGCCATTACGGCACGCGCGGCGGATCATGCGGTCAGCGAACTGAAAAAAGGGAAGATTTGACAATATTATTTTAAATTACACAACACAACGATTCATTATGAACAGACGCGAAGCATTGAACATGGTGGCCCTCCTGATGAGTGGTACCGTGGTTGGCGGAACTGCATTTCTAGAGGGATGTAAATCAGCAGATAAGAAATCTGTTGCGGCACTTCCACTCACCAAAGAACAAATTGCTTTCCTGGATGAAGTAGCAGAAACCATTCTTCCAACAACGAGTACACCCGGTGCAAAAGCAGCCAAAGTGGGCGAATTCATGAACACGATGGTAGTGGATTGTTACGAAGAGAAAGACCAGAAAGTTTTCCTGGAAGGTTTGTCGAAGATCGATGAAGGTGCACAAGCCGCCTTTAAGAAAGACTTTATGCAGATCACGCCAGAACAGCGCAAAGAGCTGCTCAGCAAAACCGATACAGAAGCAGTGGCCTACGCCAAGAATAAAAAGCCGGAAGATCCTGCGCATTATTTCAGTCTAATGAAACAGCTCACACTACTTGGATACTTCAGTTCAGAAGTAGGTGCTACGCAAGCCCTTCGTTATGTGCCGATTCCCGGTAAGTACGAAGGATGTATCGATTACAAAAAAGGGGATAAGGCTTGGGCTCTATAGGCACTAGGCATTGGGCAATAGGCACTCGGTACTTAAACTAATTATATGTCATTTTCAAGAAGACAGTTTCTCTATAACGCAGGGTTGATGACCGCTGCAGCAGCATTCAGTCAGGAGTTGTTCGCTGGCACTAAAGGTGGTAAACCATTTGGTCTACAGTTGTATACTCTTCGCGATGTGATTGGGGCAGACACGAAGGCCGTTCTCAGGCAGGTGGCTTCATATGGATATTCCTTTGTGGAAGGTTATGAAGGAGAGAAGGGACTATTCTGGGGCATGACCAATAAAGAATTCAAAGCCTACCTGGATCAACTGGGCTTGCAAATGGTTTCTTCGCATTTCGATATGTATAAAGACCTGGAGAAGAAAGCGGCACAGGCCGGCGAGATCGGTATGAAATACCTGATCTGTCCCTGGCTGGGTCCGCAGAAAACATTGGATGACTTCAAGAAAGCGGCAGACTCCTTCAACAAGGCAGGCGAAGTGTGCAAGAAAAACGGATTAAAATTCGCGTACCATAACCACGGTTATTCGTTCACGCTACAAGATGGGCAATACCCACAGGATGTGATGATGAATAACACGGATCCTAATCTCGTGGATTTTGAAATGGACATCTACTGGGTGGTGACGGCCGGTCAGGATCCCAACACCTGGCTTACAAAGTATCCCAATCGCTGGAGGCTTTGTCACGTAAAAGACAGGGGCAAAAACTTCCCCGCAGGAGAAGGAGATGCATCTGTTGATGTAGGTACGGGAGTGATTGACTTTAAAAAAGTAGCCGCATCGGCAAAAAAAGCCGGCATGAAATATTATATCGTTGAACAAGAGCGATATGATAACGGCAGTTCCCTAGAAGCAGCAAAAGTAGGTGCTGCGTACATGAAGAAATTAAACGCGTAATATGCAACATACAGTCCGATATGCCATTCCAGGCAGGTTGATCCTGTCTGGAATTTTTTTATGCTTCTCCCTCGCGGTTTCCGCACAACAGAACAAAGATGAACAGGAGATCCTTCGCATCCTGGACAACCAGAACAAGGCATGGAACCGAGGTGATCTCGACGGCTTTATGAAAGGCTACTGGGAGAACGACTCGCTGATGTACATCGGTAAGTCGGGCGTAACCTATGGTTATGCCAATACCCTCGCCAGCTACAAAAGAAATTACGGAGACACGGCCAGGATGGGAAAG
>JBKCVJ010000010.1:0-6936 GCA_046317915.1 Sphingobacteriales bacterium | reverse complement strand
AATCACACCTTTTATTTTTTTCGCTTCACTATCGTCTACGCTCACCAGTTTTGCACCGATGACGGGACTGTGTTCAACAGAAGCATACACCATGCCATCTACAGTGGCATCGATCCCATACACCGCAGTACCGTTGACTTTGAGCGGCACATCGGGACGTGGCGCTGCTTTGCCGAGGATCTTAAAATCTTTCGGATCTTTCAACACTGGTTTCTCCGGCGCTTTCAATTTAGATGCGGCGTCTGCAAATTCACCATAGCCACCTTTCTTGCCGGATTTGCTGTGCGTGATTTCACCGTTTGAAGCTGTGCATTCTGCGGCAGGAACCTTCCATACCGCTGCTGCGGCCTGCACCAGCATTTCTTTTGCAGCAGCACCCACTTTGCGAAGCTCATGATAAGAAGAGCGAACGGAAAAACTACCGCCGGCAAACTGCATATCTCCGAATTTCTTTTCACCGCCCGTGTGTTTGATCACCACGGATTCAATCGGAACCTCCAGTTCCTCACAGATCAATGCGGGGATGGATTGCCATACACCCTGACCGATTTCCGGCTTGGAATTGAAGATGGTGACCAATCCGTTGTTGGCAATTTGCAGGACGGGATTGAATTCATACCAGGCCTTTACTTCAGCAAGGGTGGCCACCTTGGGTGCGTCTTTACAACTGATCCCGAGGATGAATCCTGTTCCGGTGATGCCGGTATACTTGAGAAAGTTTCTTCGAGAGATTTGGTTTACCTGTTGCATGTGCAAAGTGATAAGGGATGAAAAAAGATCAGATCATTTCTGCTGCGCGATGGATGGCAGCACGGATGCGCAAATAGGTACCACACCTGCAGAGATTCCCCTGCATCGCGGTATCAATGTCTGCATCGCTTGGTTTTTTATTGTTGCTGAGCAGGGCCACGGCACTCATGACCTGTCCGCTCTGGCAGTAGCCGCACTGCGGCACCTGTAATTCGATCCATGCTTTTTGTACGGCATCGGCAATACCACCATCGGCACCTTCAATGGTTACGATGTTTTTGCCAGCAGCGGATGAAGCAGGAATAGAACAACTTCGGGTAGGCGTGCCATCGATGTGCACCGTACAGGCACCACACTGCGCCATGCCGCATCCGAACTTGGTTCCTTTCAATCCCACCACATCGCGGATCACCCAAAGCAAGGGCATATCCGCATCCACATCCACTGGGTGATCCTTACCATTCACCTTGATAACATAAGCAGGCATAGGAAGAGCGTTTAGTCTTCCTAAGGTAGCGATAAATGTGGCAATTTGGCAATGCGGTAATGCGGAAATGATCCTTAGGTGCGTGTTTCCGTTCTGTTGGTTGGCCTTACTGAGCCATCATCTCTCGTGAGCGCTCCTGAAATTCTTCTGCCGTTAGTTTTCGGCAGGCGGAATTGGTAATGGTGATGTTCAGCAGTTCTTTGTTTTGTTCAATCTCGTTCTGGAGCAAATGCCGGACTGTTCCCGATCCGAGAATATGCACGGTGTGTGCATAGCGCAGTTTGTGGCTGATTTCCTTCACCCAATGAAGGAGTTCCTGGTTTTCCTTGTGCTGCGCTTGTGGCTGTCGATCTTTTGTTTTACCGAGTATCCCTGTTTTGTTGGTGGTCTCACCCTTGAACCGCTCTCTTTCGCCTGCTTCATTATGCATGACTTCAAAATGGTGTGTCCCCTTTGGCTCATCGCGCAGGAGCATGGCTTTTTTCTTGTCTATCCATATGGTATAGATAAGATCATGAAGATCTTTTTTCATGTGTTGACATTTTCAACACACAATCTAAACTACCATGGGTGCCCGAACAATGACCACTGTCATCGGAATGACTATTCATTGTAGGTTGTCTGTTATTCGGGATTAGTCATTATTTTGGGCGAAACATTCTACATGCGATACTTCCTCAGTTTCATCATACTCCTCATTGCTCTCACAACAGTAGCCCAGAAAACGGACAAAGAGCAATGGGTATCTATTTTCAATGGAAAGGATCTGAAGGGATGGACGCCAAAGATCAGGTATGCAGCTACCGGAGAGAATTGGGGAAACACTTTCCGTGTAGAGCAAGGGAAGATTGTAGTACGATATGATCAATATGATGCCTTCAACGAGCGTTTCGGGCATTTGTTTTACAATACCCCCTATGGATATTATCGCATCCGATTGCAGTATCGCTTTGTGGGTGAACAGTGTAAGGAAGGCCCAGGCTGGGCTTACCGAAACAGCGGCATCATGGTGCATGGACAAACGGCCGCGAGCATGGGAAAGGACCAGGATTTCCCCGTGTCTATTGAAGTACAATTGTTGGGTGG
Organism: Sphingobacteriales bacterium; assembly: GCA_046317915.1. Taxonomy (GTDB): domain Bacteria; phylum Bacteroidota; class Bacteroidia; order Chitinophagales; family Chitinophagaceae; genus Pollutibacter. The sequence continues at coordinate 4,613 of JBKCVJ010000010.1, read as the reverse complement.
CAATGGAAAAGATCCGAGAACAACATGCAATCTCTGCACCCCGGGTACGCATGTGGTGCAAGACGGCAAACTGCGGAAGGAGCATTGCATCAATTCAAACTCTCCAACCTATCATGGGGATCAATGGGTCACCGCGGAAGTTTTGGTATTGGGCGATTCATTGATCCGTCACTACGCCAATGGGCTGATGGTATTGGAGTATCAGCAGCCTCAGATTGGTGGCGGCAACGTGGATAAGCAGGATGTGAAGTGGGGGACCGATGGCACGCTGCTGACAGGCGGCACTATTTCTCTTCAAAGCGAAAGCCATCCCGTAGAGTTCCGAAAGATCGAGATCCTTAATCTCGAAGGATGTATGGACCCTAAGGCGAAGAACTTTAGATCCTATTATTTTAAAAACAAAAAAGAAAGCTGTCTTTACTAGTGAGAGGGAGAAGATGAAGGGAGAAGTACGAAGCCTCTCTTCGCACCTCTCCCTTTATCTTCTCACTTATTTCTTCGGAAACCCAGGATCCGCCATCACCTCTCTCATCTGCAACACATGCCTGTTGGTATGCGCACCAATGAATAGGATCATCTGATAGGCATCGAAAGATCCTACGGGGAGTGTAGCCACATGGCTTCTGAGATCCGACGGAGTGCTCTTGACATAGTCGATCAGTTTGCCCCGGTTCTCTCTGAATGATGCAATGGCTTCATCAATATTTTGGAAACCGGTATTGAGCGGTTCCAGTGGCGCAAAGGTTTTTACTTTTACAGACCGGTCTTCCAGGTTTTTCATCACCTGTTCATCGGTCCATTTGATCTCTGTTCTTTTCTCAGGGTTGGCAGCGGCCTTGATAGACTGGTCAGCCATGCCCCAAAGCATTTTCTCCGAAGCGGCGATGTGCATCATGCAATCCTGCACACTCCATTTATCGGGAGCGGGCTTGAATTTCAACTGCTCATCGGTAAGGTTGCCGAGGGTCTTCAGGACATTTTTCTCGGAATCTTTCAGAAAAGAGGAAGCAGTCTTTCTTTCTTTTTTAGAGAGGGTTGGGTCCGCCTGGAAGGCTACCAGGCTCAGGACGGCCACCATAAACAGTAACTTTTTCATATTGAAGGTTTTAAGATGTATTAGGGTAATGTATAATCTTTTTCAAAATATTAATAGTAACCCCCAGATTAAATTTATAGTTTTGTACAGATCATATGAAAAGGATCCTCGTTTCCATCATTGCCGCTCTCTACTTGCTGGCCTCCACAGGCACGGCAGTGGAACTGCATTATTGCATGGGCAAGGTGGTTGATTGGTCCTTTGCGCATATTTCCTCCGCTTCATGTGATCAATGCGGGATGGAGAAGCAGGAAGAAGGCAATCACTGCTGCAAGGATGAGCAGAAGTATGTGAAAAGCCTTGACGACCAAAAATCAAACGCGGCAAGCCAGGAATTTTCACCCCTCAGCGCTGCCGCACCTACTTCCACCTTCCACCTTCCACCTTCCACCTTTCAAATCAGTTATCTTAGCCATGAGGGTTCGGCTAATGCGCCTCCAGACAATCAGGGTCTTTTCCTGAAGCATCGTTCCCTTTTACTATAGATCCGTACATCTCCTGACGCCCGGCATGCCTGCACGGGCTGTTTTCGTTTATCCATAAACGTTAGTTCCGCTTATTTTTTACTTTAAATACCTATGTTATGAAGTCCATTATGTATGCTGCCTTGTGCACTGTAGTGTTCATGGCCAGTTCTTGTCAGCAGTCTACTGAAACCAAACATGATCACGCAACCACTCCAGCTGCACCTGCAGATACAACCACTCACGCTGTTGCGGCGGAGTCTGCCACAAAAAAGATCACGCCGCTGTATGCCAGTCTGGATGCAAAATTATCCGGTGTGCTTGCGGAAGCCGTTGGCCATTATTTCCAACTCAAGAACGCATTGGTAGAAGATAATGCCGCAACCGCAGCAACGGGCGCCAAAGCCATGACGGCTTCCTTGCAGCAACTGGATAAGTCGTATTTCACTGCCGACCAGAAAAAGGCATATGATGCAATAGAGAAGGGTTTGAGAGAGCATTCCGCGCAGATCGCTGCATCCACTGATATCAAAGCACAACGTGCGCATTTCGTAGATCTCAGCAATAATGTCTACGAGCTCGTGAAAGCATTTGGTGCTGGCAAAACCGTGTACCATGATTACTGCCCGATGGCCAATGACGATAAAGGCGCACTCTGGGTCAGCGAGATCAGCGATATCAAGAACCCTTATTTCGGTGCGAGTATGTTGACTTGTGGCTCTGTTGAAGAAACGATTAATTAACCAGTTCGCAGTTCGCAAGGTCGCACAGGTCGCAGCTGCGACCTCGCGAACTGCGAACTGCGAACTAAGCGAAAGTTATGGTTAAAAAAATAATAAGTCTGTCGCTCAAAAATCGTTTCATCGTTTTACTCGCTGCGGCTGCTCTATTTACCTGGGGGATATTCGCGGTTCAGCGGAACCCCATCGATGCCATTCCTGACCTCAGTGAGAACCAGGTGATCGTGTTTACGGAGTGGATGGGCAGGAGTCCTCAGGTCATCGAGGACCAGGTTACCTATCCGCTGGTGAGCAACCTGCAGGGTATCCCGAAGGTCAAGAATATCCGCGGCTCATCTATGTTCGGGATGAGTTTTGTGTATGTCATTTTTGAAGACAACACAGACATCTATTGGGCCAGGACGCGGGTGCTGGAGAAGCTCAATGTGGCGCAGCGATTGTTGCCGCAGGGGGTTACGCCCAGCCTCGGCCCGGATGGCACAGGTGTTGGTCATATTTTCTGGTATCATCTCGATGCGCCTAAAATGGATCTGGGTGAGCAACGCGCCCTCCAGGATTGGTATATCAAGTTTGCCTTGCAAACCGTTCCCGGTGTTGCCGAAGTAGCGTCTTTCGGTGGTTTCGAAAAACAATATCAATTGGTGGTGGATCCCGTAAAGCTGCAGTTTTATCAGCTGTCGCTCATGGACGTGGTCAACAAAGTAAAAGCCAATAACAATGATGTGGGTGGCCGGAAGTTTGAGATGGCTGACATGGCGTATATCATTCGCGGCTTGGGGTATATCAAGAACAAAGAAGATGTAGAGAACATTGCGCTTAGCCAGGTGAATGGCATTCCGGTACGGGTGCGGGATATCGGCACGGTGCAGATGGGAGGGGATCTGCGACTGGGTATTTTCGATAAAGATGGCGAAGGTGAGGTGGTGGGTGGTATTGTGGTGATGCGTTATAACGAGAATGCCAACCGTGTGATTGCCGATATCAAAAAGAAGATCATCGAAGTGGAGAAAGGATTGCCCCAGGGTGTCACGATCAAAGCCTCTTATGACAGAAGCACACTGATCCAGGCGGCAGTCAACGCGGTGAAGAATACACTCATTGAAGAGATGATTGTAGTGTCATTGGTGGTGATCATCTTTCTGTTTCATTGGCGAAGTGCATTGATCATCCTCATTCAGCTTCCTATTTCTGTTGCGGTGGGATTCATTTTGCTGGAAGCCTTCGGCATATCGTCCAATATTATGTCGCTCACCGGTATTGCTTTAGCCATTGGTGTAGTAGTGGATGATGGCATTGTGATGGTAGAGAATGCATACCGGCATATCAGTGATGCGCAACAGGATCCTTCAACCCAAAATGCGAAGCCATGAAGAAGGAAGATCGACTTAAACTGATCGAGCGAAGTTCGCAACAGGTGGGTCCTGGTGTGTTTTATTCAACCATTATTGTAGTGGCATCATTTCTGCCCGTGTTCTTGCTTACAGGAATGGAAGGCAAGTTGTTTCATCCATTGGCCTGGACAAAAACGTTTATCCTTTTGGTGGATGCGTTTCTTGCGATCACGCTCACGCCGGTGCTGATCTCATTCTTCATGAAAGGAAAACTGAAACCTGAGTCTGCCAATCCGTTAACGGGATTTTTGGAACGATTGTACACGCCGGTGTTGGTATTTTGCCTGCGCTGGCGAAAAACTATTCTGGCCATCAATCTTGCAGCATTGATCACCGGCGTGCTGTTACTCACTCGTTTGGGGTCAGAGTTCATGCCGCCCCTGGATGAAGGATCATTGTTGTTCATGCCTGTTACGTTGCCGGATGTATCCAATGCAGAAGCGAAGCGATTGTTGCAAGTGCAGGACAGGATCATTCGTATGGTACCGGAAGTAGATCACGTGCTTGGAAAGGCTGGAAGAGCCGCAACGGCAACAGACAACTCACCGATCTCTATGATTGAGACCATCATTTTGTTGAAACCATCGCATGAGTGGCGGAAAGGGATGACGAAAGACGGGATCATCAATGAGCTCAACGCGAAACTTCAGATACCCGGTGTCACCAATGGTTGGACGCAACCCATCATCAACCGGATCAACATGCTCAGTACGGGCGTGCGCACAGATGTAGGTGTGAAAGTGTATGGTCAGGACCTGGATACCATCTATGCGTTCGCGCAACGGATACGCAAGCAGCTGCAGGGCGTGGACGGTGTGAAAGACTTATATGTAGAGCCGATCACGGGCGGGAAATATCTTGACGTGGTCATTAAGCGCGAGGAGATCGGCCGATATGGATTGAGTGTGGATGATGTGAATGC
>JBKCVJ010000009.1:0-4158 GCA_046317915.1 Sphingobacteriales bacterium | reverse complement strand
GGGTAAGGATACAAAATTACACTTCTGGCGAACTACACAGCAGCAGGAAATTGATCTGATTGAATCAGATGCAGAAAAATTAAATGCTATTGAGATCAAGTATAATCCTGCCGCGAAAGCAAAGTTTTCGTCAACATTTACAGGAGCCTATCCGCATGCGCAATTGATAAATGTAAACAGCACCAACATTGAATCGTTTCTCTTGTAGGGTCACATTCAGCAATCAGAATTCCGGGATTCCAACTCCTGATTTCCTGAATGACTGTATTAATGATTTTCAGTATTCCACAATGATCTTCGCCGCATTGGCCTACGCAGCACCGCCCGGACTTAAAATATCCCAGAGCTCCGCAAGATATATTTTAACTATGGCATTTTGCCTTGGGTCAAGTAATCGTTTTAATTCCGTTGTAATATTTTCCGGCGTGAGATCATGTTGAATCAATTCTTTCACGGCAGGCTTATCAAGTATCAAGTTGACCAACGATATATACTTTACTTTGATGAGTCGCTTTGCAATTTCATAGGATACGGCACTGCCTTTGTAGCAAACCACTTCAGGTACGCCAAACAGCGCGGTTTCCAATGTTGCCGTTCCGGATGTGACTAATGCCGCATGACTCTGCATCAGCAGTTCATAGGTCTTCCCTTGTATCAATTCCACATTGGGATACTGTGCCGTCATCGATTCATAGAAAGATCGTTCCAAGGATGGCGCCTGTGCGATACGAAATTGTACATCGGGAAAATTACGCGTAGTCTCCAGCATGATCGGAAGCTTCTTTTTTATTTCCTGTTCACGAGAACCAGGAAGAAGAGCTACGCTAGGGTGAGGGGTTAGGGTGAGTGTTGAGTTTGCTTTTTTGAAGTCCTCAATGACCTGCACCAATGGATGCCCTACATAAGTGACTTCGTAGTTCCACTTTTTATAAAAATCAACTTCAAAGGGAAGGATGACCAGCATCTTGTCCACCACTTCACGGATGGTTTTTACCCTGCTTTCTTTCCAGGCCCAGACCTGCGGAGAGATATAGTAGATCGTTTTGAAGCCATGCTTTTTGGCGAACTGCGCCATCGGAATATTGAATCCGGGATAATCAATCAGCACTACTACATCGGGCTTGTATGCAAGCAGGTCTTTCTTGCAGGTCTTCATGAAGCCGAGGATGGTGCGAAGATTCTTCGCTACTTCCAGGAAGCCCATGAAGGCGCGCTCTTTGTAATGACTCACCAGTTCAGCGCCCGCGGCCTGCATCAGATCGCCTCCCCAGCAACGGATCTGTGCTTGCGGATCGCGTTTATGGATCTCTTTGATCAGATTGCTGCCATGGAGATCTCCGGAGGCTTCACCCGAAATGAGATAATATTTCATCCCCAGATTTTAAAGAGTAGCGTGGCCACGCCGTAGAGGAGCGTCATCGCAAAAATGCCCTTTGCGGTCTGGTCTTTCTTGGTATTGATATAGTAGGTAAAGAATGCTACGTTCACCAACAAACATGGGATAGCGATGGCCGTAACGAGCGGCTTGTTCATACGAAGTGCCGTCATGAATTCACCGAATGTAAAGAGGCTGAATTTCCAAAAGTAATAACCGATCAGTCCGAAGACCGGGCCGATAAGTCCGAGGACGATGCCCAGCTTCAGGTTGTCCCTGTTGATTAATCCCATTGTAAGCTTTTTTCCAGTTGTGATTTGAGGGTGTGATTGGTCAGATCGAATTGTACAGGCACTACACTTACATAGTTGTTTTTCAATGCCCACACATCGGTATCTTTTCCTTTATCGAAGTTCACGAATTCTCCCGTGAGCCAGTAATATTTTTTACCATGTGGATCTGCCCGTTCAAAGAAATCCTCTTCATATTTCGCATAGGCTTGTCGGCACACTTTGATTCCCTTGACCAATTCCACGGGCAGCCTGGGAAAGTTTACATTCAGGCAAAGATGTTTTTCCATCTTTTTCTTTTTCATCAGCTGCTCCACAATAATGCGCGCATACTTCTTGGCACCCGTGAAATCCGCTTCCATGGAATAATCCAGGAGGGAGAATCCGATGGAGGGGATACTTTCGATAGATGCTTCGATGGCGGCACTCATGGTGCCGGAATAGATGACGTTGATGGAATGGTTGGCGCCGTGGTTGATACCACTGATACAGAGGTCTGGCTTTCGGTGCAAGACCTTATCTACGGCAAGTTTCACACAATCCACAGGTGTACCGCTGCAGCTCCAGGCTTCAATGCCTTCTTCGAAATGCACTTTGTGCAGACGAAGCGGGAAGCCGATGGTGATCGCGTGGCCCATGCCACTCTGCGGCTTGTCAGGGGCCACCACAACTACACGGCCCAGGTCTTTCACGGCATCCACGAGGTGGTGGATCCCGGGGGCGTTCACGCCGTCATCGTTGGTGACCAAGATGGTGAATTCGTTCTTTTTCTCGGCCTTCTTTTTTTTCTTCATACAGGCTTTTTTTCAAGTTCGCAGTTCGCAAGGTCTGCAGTTCGCACAGGACGCAAGTTCGTGTATTTCTGCGACCTTGCGACCTGCGCGACCTGCGACCTAAACAATTAACTGTCAACGCGATAAATTATTTTATTTTTTTTGCTTTTAATTTTTATTTCCCAAATAATTTAGTAATTTGCCCCAAAATCATTAGTATGTCCCAGTCGTTCGCAGGAAAAAACCTGAAATATCTGAGAAAACTAAGGGGGATGACCCAGGAAGAATTTGCGGTAAAGCTGCACATCAAGCGCTCCTTGTTGGGGGCCTATGAAGAGGAACGTGCCGAGCCACGCATTGACGTGTTGGAAATCGTGAGTGACACATTCAAGGTGACGCTCGATGATCTGTTGCGAAAGGATCTGAGTGAAGTCAAGGGTTCCTACCTCGTAAAGCGCAGGCAGCAAAAGATGTTGTCCGAAAACAATCTCATCCAGTTTGTACCGGTGAAGGCTGCGGCGGGTTATCTGGCCGGCTATGCCGATACGGAATTTATCGATGAGCTGAACACCTTCACGTTGCCGATGCTGGGAGCGGGACAGTACCGTGCGTTTGAGATCATTGGGGATTCCATGTTGCCCACGCCATCAGGATCCATCATTGTGGGAGAGAAGATAAATGATGTGGAGACAGTGCGTAATAACCAGGCCTATATTGTGGTGAGCAGGACCGAGGGGATCGTATACAAAAGAGTCGTAAAAAATAATAAAGCGAAGAATAAGCTCACGATGGTGAGTGATAATCCGCAGTTTCAGCCGTACCATATGAACGCTGAAGATATCCTTGAGCTCTGGCAGGCGCAAATGGTGATCTCCAAGGTCTCCGCGCAGCCAGCCTGGGATATGACGCAGCTTGCCAGCCTGGTCAACAACCTCCAGGAACAGGTGAGCACCCTGAAAAAGCGGATGAACTAGCGCTTACCTTTGCAGCTTGCAGGCTCCCACTTCATATACGCTCAGGAACCAACAGTTCTGGCTAACGGCAGAACGTTGTCTGTATTGGCAGGAAGAAGGGGCGATGATTGTGTCCGATCTGCATTTTGGGAAGACGGGTCATTTCCGCAAGGCGGGCATTCCTGTGCCGCCATCGGTGTATAAAGAAGATCTGCAGCGCTTGTTCCAGCAGATCCAGTATTTCCAACCGAAGGAACTGATTTTTGTGGGCGATCTCTTTCATTCCCGCGCCAACCTTGAACACGAGATGTTTAAAAAGTGGCGCTTTGATCTGCCTTCACTCACCATGCACCTCGTGATGGGTAATCATGATCTGCATTCTAAACACGACCACGATGATCTCGATCTAATCATCCATGAGGAACAACTCGTAAAGGGTGAATTCAGTTTCGTCCATGACCACGGGCCTTCCACCTCCAACCTTCCACCTTCCACCTACGTCATAAGCGGTCATCTCCATCCAGGAATTCGTCTTCACGGCAACGGAAAACAATCCCTCCGCTTCCCCTGTTTCTATTTCACACCTACCTTTGCGGTGCTGCCGGCATTTAGCCGTTTCACGGGCATGGCCCTCATCGATCCCAAACGGGGAGATGATGTATATGCCATCGTGGACAAGAGCCTCATCCAGGTGAATGCATGAAAATAGCTTTCGATCCCATCTATGCACATCCACTGCCCGAAGGTCATCGGTTCCCCATGCTCAA
>JBKCVJ010000008.1:0-10718 GCA_046317915.1 Sphingobacteriales bacterium | reverse complement strand
GGGTTCGATAAATGCCCAGACAGCCAGGGAAAAGACGAAAAAGCGTTAGCCAGACAACAGCTTAACAACGCAACAACGCAGTCTTACAAACAATTACTCAATAACCACATAACCGATTACCAAAAATATTTCAGTAGGGTTAACTTCTTTATCACAGACACCATCGGCACAAACAATCCCCAATGGAAACTGCCTACTGATGAGCGATTGAAAGCTTACAGCAAGGGTGCCTATGATCCAACACTGGAAACAACATACTTCCAATTTGGCAGATACTTATTGATCTCATGCAGCAGACCGGGTGGCCCGCCCGCCAATCTGCAGGGCATCTGGAACAAAGAACTACGCGCGCCATGGAGCTCCAACTATACCATCAACATCAACACGGAGATGAACTACTGGCCGGCGGAAACCACTAACCTGTCTGAGATGCATCTCCCTTTACTTGATCTCCTGAAACCACTATCGGTCACGGGTACCCGAACAGCAAAAGAATTTTACAACGCTCGGGGATGGGTGGCGCATCACAATACAGATATTTGGGCGCTCTCCAATCCCGTGGGTGATTATGGTGGGGGTGATCCGGTTTGGGCCAATTGGCCAATGTCCGCCGCTTGGCTCTGCCAGCACCTTTGGGAGCACTATGCCTTTACGGGTGATAAAAAATTCCTTCGTGAAACCGCTTATCCGCTGATGAAGGATGCAGCCTTATTCATGTTTGATTTCCTCATCAGCGATAAAGATGGAAAAATGGTGACCGCACCATCGGTATCACCAGAGAACAGGTTTTTTGGCAGTAACAGGAAATCCCAAAGTGTAAGCGTGGCCGCCACCATGGACATGAGCATCATTTGGGATCTGTTCACCAATGTGGCAGAAGCATCGAAGGCACTTAACATGGATGAATCTTTTCGCACCACGGTGTTGGCTAAACGCGCACAACTCTATCCCATGCAGATCGGCAGTAAAGGGCAGCTCCTGGAATGGCAGAAAGAATTTGAAGAGACCGAGCCTGAACATCGCCACGTTTCCCATTTGTTTGGGCTCCATCCCGGCAGGCAGATCACCAAAACATCGGCCCCACAATTCTTTGAAGCCACTAAGAAAACACTGGCCATGCGCGGTGATGGCGGCACTGGCTGGAGCCGCGGCTGGAAGATCAATTGGTGGGCGAGGCTTCAGGATGGTGATCATGCGTACTACCTCGTGCGGCAATTGCTGCAGTACACCAATACCAATGATACCGAGATGCGCAACAGCGGCGGCACCTACCCCAACCTCTTTGACGCACATCCGCCTTTCCAGATCGATGGAAACTTTGCCGGTACAGCAGGCATGGCAGAAATGCTGCTGCAAAGCCACGAGGGCTTCATCCACTTGCTGCCAGCCCTGCCGAGGGCCTGGTCCTCAGGAACCATCAAAGGTCTCAAAGCAAGGGGCGCTTTTACCGTAGACATGCAATGGGAAAACGGCAGGCTCTCATCGGCCACGATCCTGTCCAACCAGGGCGGGGAATGTGTGCTCTACAGTCGCGTACCCCTTGCTGTTCAGGGTGCTAGCGCGCAATCCAGTTCTAACGGAGAAGGATACACGATCCGTTTCCAGACATCCAAAGAAAAAACCTACCATATAAAATCATGATGCACACATCATGGATGGCATGAAATTTCATTTATACCTGGTATGGTATGGCGATTACTCCTCTTGTTCTTATGTAGTGTTGCACTCGGTTGCAAGAAACCGAACGCAAACCATGATCAATGGTTTATTGTGCAACAACACTGTCTGTATCGATATTGAGCAGGTTGGTATCGATGTTGTTGATCATGCCCGAAGTATCAATACTGTTCATCCAGGACGTATCCATTTCCATTGAAGAAGCTCCGCCAAGTCCACTCAATCCACCACTGGCCATGATGGCAGCAAAAATGGCAAACCACAAAATCATTGCCAGTACAAAGAAGATGACCATCATCATCAGGTAAGCGCCGGCCCATCTTTTGCGTATGATATTTCTGGGATCACTGTCTACGGCCCAGATGATCAGGAAGATGAAACCTACCAGTGGAATGATGGTGATAAGGATGTTAATGACCCAGTCTTTGAACGAAGGAACATTGATTTCCTGTTGATTTTTCGTGATCGCTGTTTCCATGAGATGTCAATTGGTTTGATTCCAACATACAACATTTTTCGTATTAATGCATACCGAAATGTATAGTTCATGCAATCCTAATCCTGTCCTACCTTTACAAGATGCTGCAGTCCGGTCAAGATATCCACGCAACGCCTATACTTAATGGCGACTATTTTGAAGGCGCCAGGATCCTTCTGGTGAAGCATGATCAGGATGAGAGCATCGGCTTCATCACCAACAGGGCATCTGGCAAGCAACTGAATGAACTGGTTGAATTCAGCAATTGCCCGCCCATTCCCCTCCGGGAAGGTGGTCCGGTGGGCCAGGATCATTTGTATATGCTTCATCGCAGGCCAGATCTAATTAATGGCGGCCAGCGCGTAGGTGAGGGAATCTATTGGGGTGGGTCGATGGATGACCTTGTGACGGCACTCGCTGTGCAGGAGATTAAGGAAGATCAATTCACTTTATTTTTAGGGTATTGCGGTTGGGATGCGGGGGAGTTGGATCAGGAATGGATGGAAGGCTGCTGGTTGCAGCAATGATATCGTTTAAGAATAAACACAGCTATGCTTTACATCATTCTTTCTATTGTCCTTGTATTATCCCTCGGCATCTTCTTATTCATGCAAAGCCCAGCATTTGGTCGCAGGCCGGGCAAGGCGCGAAAATCAGCATTCAGCAAACTGGATAACTATAAAAATGGTGCGTTCCAGAACGCAGAGCACACACCTCCCTTCGCCGAAGGTGTCACGTACACCAAGGTGCTTCGGGATTTTATTTTTCAAAAGAATCCGATGAAGGTTCCTCCATCGGTTTTACCATCGAAAAAAACAGATCTACACGCACTAAGGCCTGATGAAAATGTCATCGTATGGTTTGGCCACTCTTCTTATTTCATGCAGGTGGATGGAAAAAGGATCCTCATCGATCCTGTCTTCAGTGGCAATGCTTCACCCCTGCCCAATACCATGCGTAGTTTTCCGGGCGCGGATATATATACTGTGAACGACATGCCGGAGGTTGACATGCTCCTGCTGACGCATGATCATTGGGATCACCTGGATCATGCTACCGTTGTAGCATTAAGACCTAAAGTAAAGCATATTTATACCGGATTGGGTGTTGGGGAACATCTGGAAGCCTGGGGATTTCCAACCAGCATGATCACGGAACGCAACTGGCATGAACACATCCGTGTGGGTGAAGGCTTTGAACTCATCACTGCACCAGCGAGGCATTTCTCGGGAAGAACCTTTGCACGCAACATCAGCCTCTGGCTCAGCTTTGTCCTGATCACACCGAAACGGAAAATATACATCGGCGGAGATTCCGGGTATGGCACTCATTTTAAAAACATCGGCCAGAAATACGGACCCTTTGACCTGGTCATCCTTGAATGCGGCCAATACAATCCCAACTGGAGGTATATCCATATGTTGCCTGATGAGGTGGTGCCCGCGGCACAAGACCTGAACGCAAAACACCTGATGATTGTGCACTGGGCTAAATTTCCGTTGTCGTTCCACAACTGGAACGAGCCCGCCATCAAGGTTTCCGCTTATGCTGAAGAGGCAAAACTGCCATTGGTCATGCCCATGATCGGTGGGCGCGTTAGCCTCGATGATCTCAATAAATCCTGGGATGCCTGGTGGCTTATGCCGGAAGTAAAATCGTGAACTCAGATCCTTGCCCGGGTTCACTGCTGGCTGAGATCATACCTCCATGACGTTCTACAATCTTTCGGCACAGACTCAATCCCAAACCAGTCCCATCATACAGATCCTTTGGATGCAGACGGGCAAAGGTTTGGAAAATCATTTCAGCCTCATCTGCTTCAAAGCCGATCCCTAAGAAGGTACACATACCTTCCTTCCTCGTAATATCACGGATCACCAGACTGATCCTTACAGCAACATCTTGCTCATCGTAAATAAGATTGGCCGATGTCATACACCAGATCAAAATACCGTCTTTACGGATGAACTTTTTTCTCGTTCTGGTTATCCCACTGTTCTCCATGAACCATTGCCATGAGTGTTCGATGATCTGACTCCCGATTATTGGGATGAAGAAGATCCTTAAAGCTCATGCTCGCCAACACTGATTCCGAATACTGTGTAAGGGCGCAGAATGACGCGTTCGCCCGAAGAAAAACACCACTCGCAGCATCTACCGGCACCATACCATTGGCAGGCCTTACCGTGCTCATCCAGCAATGGCTTTGCCCTGTTGAGATGCCATCGGTACTCCCCATTCTTTGCATGCAAACGATGCTCCACTTCAAACGCAGCACCTGTCTTCCGCGCTTGCTCCTATAGCGTGAGTGTCCGCTCAAGATCATCCGGATGAAGCATATACTGCCAGTCCCATGACCCGTCAGGTTTTTGCACCCCGCCCTGGAAATCATTGCCCTTATCGTTAATGTAAATAACAGATCCATCGGGCACGCCCACCCATACCAATTGGGGCATGGCATTTGCCAGTTCTTGAAACACCGGCGATATCCCGAAGTCTTGTAACGCAATCATTGCGTTAATTTACGAATAAAGGCCAGAGTCTGTCTACTGAGCTCAAAAGCTAAGCTTGCCCTGAAAATAATCCAGGATCTTGGTCCTGAAAATGTACTCGTATCGGATCTGTGTGAGGTTAAGTCGGGCCCGGTCAAGGTTGTTCTTCGCCTGCAGGTATTCAAAAGAATTAATCACCCCTTCATTAAACCGGATCTCATTGGCGCGGAAACTTTCCGCATACTCACGGTACTGGTCATCAATGGCTTTGTATCTGTTGTAGGCAGACTCCATATTGGCGTACGCCTGCTCAATATTCTGGCGAAGCGTAAGGTCTGCCTGTGCCTTATCCAGCTCAGCGGCTTTTAGCTGCACCTTCGCCTGGTCAACACGATACTTGGTCCGCAGGTTATTAAAAATGGGGATCGATGCGGCCACACCAAAACCGGAACCAATATTGTTCTTCATTTGGTTGTTGTAGGAAATGCTTTGAGATGAGAATTGGGATTGCGGGGAAATCACATTGGACCTCACACTATTCACCAACACATAATTATCTGTTGTCACATCCGTAGTTCCTATCAGGGTTCTCGTTTCTGCCGCGCTGGAATAGTTTGAGAACAGGTTTCCATATAGTCCGATCCTTGGCATAAATGCACCTTTCTCCACTGCGATGGCTTTCTTAGCGCTCTCCACCCGCAAGTCTGCAGCTTTCATGCCCGGAAGATTCTTTGCATTGGCATAGATCATCTCCGGCGTTGCACCATAAGGCTCTTGGGGAAACGGTGCATCATTGCGCTCCAGTTGGAGGGTTTTACTGGTAGGGATATTCATGAACTGGCATAATGTGATGCGAGCAATATCTAATGAATTTTTTGCCGTAACAATAGATACCTGGTCATTGGCATACTGTCCTTTCATATCAGACAATTGATACTGCCCTCGCGCACCTTCACTCACCAGCACCTGCAAACGCTCCACCTGGTTCTTCGTCACCAAAGCCTGGCTTTCCAGATTCAGCAAGAGATCCTCACCACTCAACACCTGCAGGTAGGCAATGATCACATTAATCGTAAGCTGATCCTTGGATTGCTGCAACTCCATCTTGGTGGCTTCATGCGCAAACTGATTCTGCTTGATATTGTTTTGTACCTGAAGACCGTTGAATAGTACCCAGTTACCGGACACAGAAACATTAGAACCCTGCAATTGCTGGTTTACATAAATATTCTGAAAGGGGTCAATACTCCTACCGTTGTTCCAGCCGTAATTGAAATCTGCATTCAGGGATGGCAACATATTGGCCTTAGCCTGCTTCCGGTTTATGTCTGCCGCTTCAACCCGCGTAGCGGATTGGGCTACGGTGATATTGTTCCGGATCGCAATCTCAACGGCCTGTTGCAAACTCAACCGTTCCGGTATATCCTGGGCTGATGCTGTTCCTGCCATTAAACCCAAAAAAACGAGACTTAGAAAATGCTTCATCTTCTGCTATTGACTTTAAACAATACTTCCATCCAATAAATTGACAATCCTGCTACCATAGGCTGCATTCTTGTCTGAGTGTGTAACCTGAATGATGGTCACACCTTCTTTGTTGAGCTTGCTGAAAATTTCCATGATCTCTTCCCCTTGTTTTGAGTTGAGATTTCCTGTGGGCTCATCCGCAAGGATCAGCCTGGGATTTACGATCAGGGCGCGCGCAATGCCTACCAGTTGCTGCTGACCGCCCGATAATTGCGCAGGAAACAAGTCTTTCTTGCCAACAATATTGAAACGATCCAGCATATCGGCAACCAATGCCTTACGCTCCGATTGCTTTACATCCTGGTATAACAAGGGTGTCTCTATATTTTCAAATACGGTCAACTCATCAATCAGATGATAGGCCTGAAACACAAACCCTACGTACTTTTTATACAATGCAGAACGCTGTTTCTCTTTCAAAAGGTGAACCCCCTCGCCCATGAAATAGTGGTAGCCTTCTGAGGGCTCATCCAACATCCCCAGGATATTCAGCAGGGTGGATTTTCCGGATCCTGATGGGCCCATGATGGAAATGAACTCTCCTTCATGCACTTTCATATCAACATTCCGAAGCACATAATTTTTATTAGCCCCGGCATTGTACCATTTCGAAATATTCTTTAATTCCAACATAATTTGACTAGTGAAATGATAAATTAATACGTCCTGAATTGCCTGCCGTGATCTGGGCTCCCCCACCGTTCAGTGTTCCATTCATCTTTCCCTCGGAAGTGGATCCGGAAAAATTCCGGAGTGTAGAAGTATTGATCTTATCTCCCCGAAGATCCAGCGTGTAGCCTTTACCGTCAGGAAGATCAATATCGATGCCGCCGCCTGAGTTGGAAAGCTTCACATATTGATCCACCTTGTCCATGTACACTTTTACATTCCCGCCACTGGTACCAGCCTTCAATGAGCCGGAGATATGTTGTAATACTACATTACCGCCGGAAGTACTGGCTTCTATTTGTCCGGAAAGACGATTACCGTTTACGGCACCACCGCTGGTGGAAGCATTGATGGTTCCTTCAAGATCTTCCAGTTGCAGATTTCCGCCTGAGGTAGTCAATGTAAGTTTTCCTTTAGATGCGATGGCAGAAACATTACCGCCACTGGTGGTCAGGTCAACATTGTCAAACACCCGCTCAGCATTAATGTTTCCTCCCGATGTTCTGCCGTTGATGTCCCCCCGAAGATCGGCTACCACCAGATTTCCTCCACTCGTTGTGAAATCCTGCTCACCATTCAGGTTTCTCAAACTGATGTTGCCACCACTGGTCACAAGGTTGGTAGAGACTTCCTTCGGCGAAGTGATGCGGAATGAAATACTTAACCCATCCTTGTTCCATCCATTACGCTTGTTCTTTGCCAATAGGACCACCATATCACCTTGTGCCTCCACCTTGAGTTCGTAATCCTCCAATTTAGCTTTGATCTCCTCATTGCTTAATTTTCTATTGTTGTTGTTGGATCGAATGACCACCTCCACTTTGGCAGTGTTGCCTTCCTGCCCCGTCACAGAAATATTGCCCCCTGAGGTCTGCGCTTTCACGCGCTTTACACCTGTGAAACTTTTCACCATATAAGGTTCATCATCCTGTGCCCAAACAGACAATGTAACTACCATGGCCAACATGAATAACTGTACTCTTTTCATAATATGCTATTTATAATTTCTTTATCTCTTAATCTCTAACCCTCCCAATGCCAATTGCCCGATGCCTAATGCCTAATGGGCCTACTCAGTTCTGAGGCTCTTGACCGGATTCGCCCTTGCCGCCCGCACTGCCTGAATACCTACTGTTGCCAATGCAATAATCACCAGCGCAAATACGGTGAATACAAATACCCATGGACCAACGGTGATCCGATAGATATAATTCTCCAGCCATTTACTCATTGCCAGCCAGGCTAGCGGCATAGCGATAGTAACGGATAACATGACCAACTGGAGAAAGCGAAGGGAAAGCCTTGATGTGATGCCCATCACGGATGCTCCCAAAACCTTTCTTATTCCGATCTCCTTGGTGCGTCTCTCCGCAGCAAGCGTAGCCAGTCCAAACAAACCAATACAGGAGATAAAGATGGCCAGTATGGCTGAATAGGTAATCATATCCTTAAACTTCTTTTCTTCTTCATATTGCTGCTCATTAGCAGCCTGTTTAAATTCATAATTAAATGGAACCAGCGGGAACATGGCCTTACTTGTTTTCTGAATATGCTGAATAGCTCTTTGGGAAGTACCCTCCTGGATCTTGATCGCCAATTCCCCATATGTGTACTTGGGATGCATGATATACACCTGTGGCTTAATATCGTTATACAAAGACTCGAAGTGATGGTCCTTGACCACACCTACTACGTTGTACTTGATGCTATCGTAAAAGAAATCGATCTGCCGATTGTTGAGATCCTTCCAACCCATCTTCTTCATGAAGGCCTCATTTATTATTGCTGAGCTTGTTGAGTCAGCAGTCAGATTCATGTTCCTACCCATAACGATGGGCACCTTGTAGGTCTCACTAAAACTTGCATCCATTACTTCAAGTGCAAAACTTTGATTTTCGCCATCCACTTTTGCTACAGTAAACCAACCGCCTCCTTGCCTTGCGGCTGCTGTAACAATGGATGGATCTTTCATCAACTCTGCCTTGAATGCAGCAACCTTATCCCCCTTCAATTGACCGGTTCTTAGCATGATAAGGTTCTTATCATCATATCCAAGATCCATCCTGGTTAAATGGTTAAACTGCCTGTAAATGGTGATCGTGGAAATGATCAGGAAGGCTGCGATACAAAATTGCAGTACCACCAGCGAGTGCGCGAGATAATTCTTTCCTGAAAAGCGAACTCGATTATAAAGCGTCTTTACCGGATCAAAGCCACTCAGCACAAAGGCAGGATAGAACCCTGCCAACAGGGAAGTTCCAAAGAACAATGCCACATACAACAAGACGAGTTTCCAATCCAATAAATAACCGAAGGCAAGCGACTTGCCTGATAAGAGATTGAAAATTGGCAAGGCCAACATGGCCAGTACAACAGCCATCAGAAAAGCAAACAAACAGAGCACCATGGTTTCGCCCAGGAACTGAATAATGATCTGCCGGCGTTCACCACCCACCACTTTGCGGATACCAATTTCCTTTGCCCGCTTCAAGGATCTCGCCAGGGTAAGATTCACGAAGTTGATACAGGCGATCATGAGTATAAACAAGGCAATCCCAGTGAGGATTCTTCCATAGATTGGCTTGCTGTTTTTGACCAACCCATTACTGGCAACATAGTCTGTATCCAAATGCATTTTAGGCAACGCCTGCAGCCGCATTTTCATGTTCACATCTTCACTGAACTGGTCCTTGATCATCTTGATCTCATCCTTGGCGTTCCGCTCAAATAATGCCTGCATTTTCGACTCCACCTTGGCGATATCTGTGCCGGGTGCGAGCAGGAAAAAAGTATTCAGGTAAAAATTAATCCAGTTCTTATCTCCGCCCCCATTGCGTTCATTCAATTGAATGGGAAGCAGGAATTTTATATTAATGGAAGAGTTCAATGGTGAGTTTGGTACAATACCAGTTACCTGAAAGGGAATGAACGCGCCGTTATCTCCCAGTGGTAACTCTACTGTTTTCCCCAACGCAGCTTCTGTACCAAACAATTTTTTCGCCACATCCGTAGAGATCACAATAGAGTACATGTCCCTTAACGCAGTTCCGGCATTTCCATATTTCAATGGGAAATCAAAGACCGAGAAGAAACTACTATCGGCATAAAGTCCGTTTTGATCAAACACCTCTTCGCCCACCTTCATCGAAAGTCCTTCACTTTGGAGCCTTACAAACCGCTCGATCTCAGGAATTCCCGCAGTGAAAGTAGGTCCGGAGATCATACCAGTGTTCCCATCTGTCTGTATAGTTTTGTCCGGCTGCACATTATCCCGCACCAACCGATAGATCCGGTCATTTTTGGCATGGAACATATCAAAACTCTTCTCGTCTTTCAAATACAGGACAATCAGCATACAAAGTGCAAGGCCGATGCTGAGCCCGGCAACATTGATAAAACTGAACAGCGGATGCCGTTTTAAGTTCCTAAACGCGATGTTGATGTAATTCTTCCACATAAAACCTCCATTTAAATATGTTAATCTCTCAATCTCTGACCTATTCACTACGCAATGCATCAACCGGATTGGATCTGCCCGCCCTAATGGCGTGGAAGCTGACCGTACCTACGGCTATCAGTACAGCAGTTGCAGCTGCCAACAAGAACACCCACCAATCGATATTGGTACGATAAGGAAACCCCTCCAGCCATGAATGCATCACCCACCAGGCAATAGGTGAACCGATAATAATCGCGATCACTACCAGCTTGACAAAATCCGTGGAAAGCAATCGCGTGATATCTGTAACACTTGCTCCCAACACCTTCCTCACCCCGATCTCCTTCACCCTTTGCTGCGCGGAAAATGCAGCGAGCCCAAACAAGCCGAGACAGGCAATGAACACTGCCACAATACTGGCTACGATAAAAAGACT
>JBKCVJ010000007.1:0-4898 GCA_046317915.1 Sphingobacteriales bacterium | reverse complement strand
AACGACAATTGGGGGTATAAAGTGACGGATACCAATTGGAAAACACCTTTTGAGATCATCAGTATTTTTGCTGATGTGGTTAGTAATGGGGGTAATCTGTTATTGGACATCGGCCCTAAAGAAGACGGTACCATTCCTGCCGAACAGGTGAATATCCTGAGAGAACTGGGTGACTGGAACAAAGCTAACCGTGAAGCTATTTTTGGCAGCAGGCCGGGAATACCCAAAGGGCATTTTTTCGGCCCCACCACAATTTCCGCTGATTCAACAAAGCTTTATCTTTTTGTGTCTGGTAATTCCGAGGGCCCGTTGTTGGTCAAAGGCCTTACCAACAAGATCAAATCCATCAGGGTGCTGGGAAACAATAGTGCGTTAACGCATAAAGTAGTTGGGAAGATATCCTGGAGTGCTGTGCCCGGCCTGGTATTTATCAACCTTCCAAGGCCTGTACAAACCAAATATATCACCGTACTGGAGTTGAGCCTGGAAGGACCGATTAAACTGTATGCCGGACAAGTTGGATTCTGATGAATACACCTACACAGGGAAAGTAAAAACCTTGTCCATCGGTTTCCATTTCCATGGATCATCAGGATTTTCCCATGGCAGTGCCTGTTGATATTTGCCCATCAATTTTTCCCATTCCTGCACCTTTGGATTCGACAGATCCAATGCTGATTTTTTCTCGAAACTGAAATCATCGGAGGTTTCGATGATCATGAACATGCGCGTGTGCAGGCGATAGATCTCCATGGATTCAATGCCACTGTCTGTAAGGCTTTGCAGGATTTCAGGCCATACCTGCTTATGATAATCCTCGTATGCCCGGATTAAAGCCGGGTCATCTTTCAGGTCAACGGTCAGGCAATATCTTTTCATCAGTCATTATGTGTTTTATATCCTTTGGTCCCGAACCAGAGTACAAAGAAGAAACAAAATAAGGGAATGATGTAAGATGTTTGAGTAGAATAGTGTTGTGCAACCCAACCCATCACAAAGGGCATGATGGCGCCGCCGCTGATGCTCATGATGATGAAGGAGCCACCTCGCTTTGTGTACTGCCCTAAGTTTTTCACACCCAGAGCGAATATGGTAGGAAACATAATGGATTCGAAAAATAATATGGCCATTAAAGCATAGATCGAAATCATACCAGGCAGAGTTACCACAACAAAGCAAAGCAGAATATTGATGAATGCATAGACGCTAAGAAGTTTCTGCGGGGCCACTTTTTTCAGAAGGGCTGTTCCAGTGAAACGGCCTATGGTGAATAGGATATGCGCAATTGAAAGCAAAAAAGCTGCTTGTTTGTTGGTAATGGGTGAATCCAGTTTTTTTTCTGTACAATAATTGATAAAAAGAGCTGCGATGCCTACTTGTGCTGCAACATAAAAAAATTGTGTTGCCACCGCACCTACAAAATGTTTGTGCCGAAATAGAGACTTGCCAGCATGTCCTTTGATATCAGTTACCAATTCTTCTTCCTTGATCTCCGGCATTGACGTACGAAAGATGAGCAAAGCCACCAAAAGCACTACAAATGCAATAACAATATATACAGTCTGTACAGAACTCATGTTGCTTTCGGTTCCTTCAAAAAATAGTGCGCCCCCAATTAGTGGGCCGATAATTGTGCCTACACCATTAAAGCTTTGGGATAAATTTATCCTAAATGCAGAAGTTTCAGGAGTGCCCAGAACTGTAACATACGGGTTAGCCGCAGTCTCTAGGAATGTCAAACCGGAAGCCAGGACAAAAAGTGAAAAAAGGAAAAAAGAAAAACTCATTGCTTCGGCAGAAGGATAAAATAATAAAGCGCCAATGGCAAAAAGAAAAAGACCTAACAGTATCCCTCGTTTATATCCATAGCGTTTCATAAATGATCCAGCCGGCAAAGCCATCACGAAGTAAGCTCCGAAATAGGCAAACTGAAGTAAAGTGGATTGTCCTTTCTCCACTTTTAGTGCCTCCTGAAAATGCTTATTCAGCACATCCAGCAAACCATAGGACAATCCCCAAAGAAAAAACAATGAGGTAACAAGGATAAAAGGAAGCAAGTATTTGTTCTTCTGCATGATCATATCTTTAGACTGATGCCACTAGCTATTAGCTACTAGCTATTAGCTACTAGCTAGTAGCGTTTCTCAAATTCTTCTATCCAGATGTGTATACCCACCATCCACATGAATCAATTGTCCGGTAGTGTGACTGCTTTTTTCTGAAAGCAGGAAAACAACCATGTCTGCAATCTCTTCCGGTTTCGTCATTCTGTTTTCCAGAGGGATACGATCGGTGATTTTTTTGAGTTCTGCTTCCGGATCTGGAAGGGTGCGAATCCATTTTTCATACAATGGCGTAAAGCTTTCAGCAACAATTACTGCATTCACACGAATGCTGTAGCGCAGAAGTTCCACCGCCCATTCACGGGTGAGTGCATTGCGTGCGCCATTGGCAGCGGCATACGCGGAGGTGCCACCCTGTCCGGTTTCCGCTACTTTGGACCCGATATTCACGATGGCACCTTTAGATGCTTTGAGAAAAGGAAGGGCATGGTGGGCCAGCAAATAATAATGTACCACATTCCGATGCAGGGAGACCATAAAGCCCTCATAAGTTCCGTGTTCAAGGCCCACGCCATCATTCACGCCGGCATTGTTCACCAGTCCATCGATCCTTCCATATTGTGCAATAACCGCATCAATGGCAGTTGCACATTGTAGCGGGTCAGACAGTTCTGCTACTACCTGCGACCCTCTACCTGCTACCTGCAGCGCAGCCATATTGTCTTGCTGATTCCGCCCAAGGATCACTGGAATCGCGCCTTCGCGGGCCAGTGAGATAACGATGGCCTCGCCGATGCCTTTCGCACCGCCCGAAACCACAATAACTTTGTCATTCAAGAAAAGATCCATCAATCCAATTTATAGAATGTAGCGGTATTTCCAGCCATTACTTTTTCCCTTGCATCTGTTGGAACCTGGGCCATGAATTGACGCACAACCTGTATTACTTCACCATATGATCCGGCAACAAGGGCCACGGGCCAGTCTGACCCATAACAAAGCCTGTCCGTTCCAAAGTACTCCGCGGCAATTTCAAGGTATGGAGTAAGATCATCGTACCGCCATTGCTTCCAGTCGGCCTCCGTAATCATACCTGAAAGCTTACAGTACATATTCGGATTCCGCGACAATTCTATAATGTCTTCTTTCCATTGTTTCCATGCTTTGTGCCGGATTGCCGGCTTCGCGATATGGTCCAGGATAAAACGTTGATCCGGATATTTCTCGGTAAAACGAATGGCTTGGGGCAACTGATCATGATAGATCAATACGTCATAACTGAAATCCAGTGGTGCAAGCAACGACATATAATGAATGAAAGCTTTATTAGTGAAATAAGCTTCGTCCGCTTGTCCCTGGATGATATGCCTGAAGCCTTTCAACAAGGGTTGTTTTTTGTAGGCATGAAGTTGTTCCTCCAGTTGATTAGCATTGAAGTCAACCCAGCCAACTACGCCTTTGATGAAATCGTTTTCCCGGGCGAGTTGAAGCAGGTAATGGGTTTCATGGTCACTCTGGTCTGCCTGAACGGCTATGCAGCCCGCAACATCGTTCTCTGCAAAAACCTTCTGCGCGTCCTTGGGTGTAAAGTTTCTGCGGATCACAGCCATCTCTTCGGTTATCCAGCTGTCCCTAACAGGATCGTAGTTCCAAAAATGAATATGTGCATCAATAGTAGGCATTAGGCAATGGGCATTGGGCATTAGTGAGAAAACGCGACAGCCTGTTGTTCTTGTTCACCAAGGCCATCAATGCCCAAACGCACGATATCTCCGGGTTTCAGGTACCAGGGTTCAGGTTTCTGACCCAGGCCTACACCGGAAGGTGTGCCTGTGGTAATGATGTCACCTGGCAGCAAGGTCATGAACTGGCTGATGTAATGGATCAGGAAGGGCAATTTGAAAATAAGATCCGATGTATTTGAGTCCTGCATCCGTTTCCCATTTACGTCTAGCCATAGCCGTAAGTGGTGCGGATCTTCAATTTCATCTTGTGTAACCAACCATGGACCGATGGGTGCAAAACTGTCTGCGCTTTTCCCCTTCACCCATTGCCCGCCTCTTTCCAGTTGAAATTCCCGTTCACTATAATCGTTATGAATCACATACCCGGCGATATATTTCATGGCTTCTTCTTCCTCCACATAGCTTGCTTTTTTCCCGATCACCACCGCAAGTTCCACTTCCCAATCTGTCTTGATGGAGTTTTTGGGGATGATGAGATTGTCATGTGGACCACACAATGCGGTGGTACTTTTAAAAAACAAAACGGGTTCAGCAGGTGGTTGTGCTCCGCTCTCAATGGCATGTTGTGCATAGTTGAGCCCAACACAGATGATTTTTGAAGGCCTGGCTACAGCGGATCCGTAGCGGATGTCTTCTGCAACTTCAGGACACTGGTCAGTATTTCCTGCGAGCCATACCGCCAGATTTTCTACGCCATTATCCCCAAAGAACGCCTCATTGAAATCCGTTGTGAATACAGACACATCTAATCTCTTTCCTTCAAAAATAACCCCGGGTCTTTCCTTACCCCTTGAACCAAATCTGAATAACTTCATATGATTGACTTTTGCCAATAGCCATTTGCTATTAGCCATTAGCTATCTTAATAAATCCGCCATCAAAGGCATAATCGCTCCCTGTCACAAAAGACCCTTCATCGCTGCATAGATAGAGCGCAAGGGTAGCCACTTCGTGCGGCTCGGCCATCCGGCCGATGGGCTGTGTTGCAGCCAGTTTTGCGAACATCTCTTCTTCTTTACCAGGGTAGTTTTTGGCAAGAAAGCCATCCACAAATGGTGTATGTACACGCCCCGGCGAAATACAATTGCAC
>JBKCVJ010000006.1:0-61141 GCA_046317915.1 Sphingobacteriales bacterium | reverse complement strand
AAAGCGAAGATCTTTGTCTGCTACCGTAATACCGTGCACGATCACCTCATAGGAAACGAAGCTAACTATGAGTTCAAACAAGCCATGTTCGGGAACCCTTAAGATAAAGTCACCCTGGGAATTGGTTGTGGTTCCGATGGTGGTATTGTTGAGGTAAACAGAAGCTCCACTGAGGGGCTCACCGGATTCATTGCTGATGACCTTTCCGGAAATAGAAATCTGTGCATGGGCAATCTGAAGGAACAGGCACCCTATGATCAGAAAGAGAATCCTCATTTATCGAGTTTAGTCATCAGGTGGTGTTTGCTTTTCAGCATATACTTCCGGCTTTGTTCGATGGCATCCATCACCTTTTCTAAAATGTTATCAACGGAATCATTGTAGTCGATGTTCAATGGCTCCTTGAATTTAACAGAAAGTAAAGAACCTTTCTTTTTGAACGAGAGTCCTTTTTTGGTAAAAGCCCGCCAGAAACCATTGATGACCACCGGTACTACGATAGGCCTGTTCTGCTTAATGATATGAGCCGTCCCTTTTCGTCCGGGCGCAAAAGGCTTGGTGGTGCCTTGCGGGAAAGTAATGACCCAGCTGTCTGAGAGGGCTTCGTTGATTTTGGAGGTATCCGCCGTATCCACATTCCGCTGCACTTCCTCCCCATTTGCCCTCCAGGTCCGTTTTACGGTAATGGCACCGGCCAGGGAAAAAATCCTGCTCAAAAAGCTGCCTTTCATGGTTTCTTCAGCGGCAACATAATAGACGTTGGTGAACGGATTCAGGAGATAATAGGGGATACCCAGTTTGTTCTCTTTCCGCCACTTTACCGCACAGAAAATATGCAGAAAGGTGATCACATCGGCAAAATAGGTCTGGTGGTTGGAAACAAACAACACATTTTGCTTCGGCAGACCCTTTAGGTGCTCCGTACCGGAAATACTGATTCGGTTGATTAACGCAAGGCCTGGATATGACAGAATACCAACGGTGGCATACACCAGTTTCCTCACGGGGTTAAACCGAGTCAATCGTTGTATAAAATCATGCATATCTATACACTAGGCCATGCAATGTAATGATTTTAGTGGCAAAAACATGACGCAAATCTACCTGCAAAATGAAAACTAATACTTACATTAAGGAATGGCTGCTATAAAAAATCCCTCCTACAAGTAGCAGGAGGGACGAAATAATACATCAGTCAAATATTATCTACCCATGATAACAACTTTTTCATTTACGATTTGGCCATCAGCGAAGCTAACAACCAACATATATACACCAGGTTCAAAGTTACTACCGTTCAGGCAAATCTGGTTCTGGCCTTTGGATACTTTCAACTTCATTGTCTCTATTGTTTTACCAGCCATGTTTAACAGTTTCACAGTTGCCTCCTGCGTTTGATTACTGTTAACTACAAATTTAGGGGTGCCGGTAACAGGATTGGGTGATACTTTTAGAGATTGTTCATTTAATCCAGACTCCCTGATGATAGCTATTTTTGAAAAGGAGGATTTGCCATTTAGACTTACCGTTTTCAACCTATAATATATTTTGCCATTTACGGGTCGGAAGTCTGAATAATTATACTTTCCACCATACTTTCTTGAGGTAACGGTACCAGCAGTTGAAAAATTCTGGTTATTATAGCTGTATTCTACCACATAATATTCAGTTTGAGATTCCTCATTTGCTTCCCAACTGATGAGGTTTTTCCCGATTACCTGTTCAGCCTTTATATCAGATACCTGTCCAGGTAACAACATCAAACACTGATGCAGGCTGAGGTCATCAAGCGCCCAGTCATTACCACCCCCACCAGGAGCATTATTCCTGATTTTAAATGTGATAGATGTAGCTGTCCCTGTAGTGAAGGTAAAAGATTTTTGCACCCATCCAGTTCCATAAGATATATCACCTGAAGTATAATAATCAATGTCATCAATTGAGTAGGCGAGTGCGGGTTTTACACCGGGGGCAGGAGGAAACATTGGACCATCTATAGTTGGATCCGCGGCACATCTGCCACAAATATTCCGAATCCAGAATCGAAGTGTGTACAAAGAATTGGGCATCAATCCTGACACTGTTGCGAAGAAAATTGTAGACGGTTGATAAGATGCATTCACCATCAAAAAATATCCACCACTAACGCCGTTTCCGACTGGCGCGTTACCAGCTGAATTTGTAGTACCAGTGTGGTCCCCAAACACATCCCAAACAGTAAATACCCTGTCGGAGTTTGCGGGTGTTGAGCCCGAATACTGGGTAGGGCTTGAATTCTTTACTACTGCGTACTGCCCATCCTGTGGCCCGTTAGCAGATACCGTTTGATAAGTAAAACCGGTCACATGCAAAGATGCACTTCTGTTTTGGGTAGTACCCATCTGAAATGTGCCATATGCCTCGTTGTACAACGTATTCGTCACATCAAAAGTTCCACAAGCTATATTCGGACACAAATGAACCCGGATTGAGTCAAGGGTAACGGTACTGGAAGTATTATATGTGAATCTGTTATTGCTAATCGTGATATAGCCACCATTTGCAGCAGTTACCCGTACCTTAAAGGTAGCCTGAATAATAGTTGAGGAACTATAGAATCTTGGGATAGTTGAGCCACCGGTAATCGAACCACCATTTGCAGGCGGAACACCAGCAGACTGACCAAGATTAATGGTAACGTTGGAACCGGAAATTTGCGCCATGTCATCCCCGGCTGCATCGGTATAACTACCTGTATTGGTTACAGTACTAACACCTTCGTTTGTTTTTGCTTGCAGTGAACCCGGGATATAGGTTGTTCCTGTTGGAACAACGCCTAGAAATCTTACGCGTGTGAAGTTTGTACCGTTCAGTACATTTATTACACCTCTGATCTCGAGGGTATCACCGTTGTTGGCTGCCCCACCATTGGGTCTCGAGATATTCACATAGTAGTTCTGGAAATTGACACTTGACTGCGAGAACCCTGCGGTCAGCAAGCCAGACATCATCACAATTAACAGAATTTTTCTCACTGCTCTCGAATTTGATCAGATAGATAGCGGGCTTTGACGATAGATATTGTATATTCTAGTCACTATCTACCGTAGAAAAAAACCCATTCATCGAAATCGTACTTTTACGATGCTGCACCACGCTCTTTATCTAGTTGATTAGCATATGTCAATAAAACGCGCAAGAGGAAATTGTAGTATTTAAGTCATTATGCTTTGTGTTATTTTAGTCAACATTAAGCTTTAACAGTCTCTGTTTTGCCGTTTCACAGTAAAGGTTCAAGGATCTGTAAGCATCTTAAGGAAAGATTAATTTTTGTATGGTTGTGCACTAGAGGGTTTTTACGATTGCCTGGTGTTTTACTATTATTGTAATCAAATGTGTACAGCATGAAGTCTGCCATAGCAATATTTGACATGGATGGTATTATTATTGATTCTGAACCCCTTTGGTTTGAAGCAGCAAATGAAGTATTCAGTAAGGTTGGATTCAAGATTACGCCAAAGGAGTATGCTTCATCAATTGGATTGAGAACCAGGGAATTTGTAGCATTCTGGCTTGACCATCAGGGTCTGAATACTGCATTTGGTGAAGAGTTAGAACGCAATATCAATCATTTGATTATCAATAAAATCCTAGACAAAGGCGAGGCAATGCCCGGATTATACTCATGCCTCAATCATTTAAAAAACAACGGAATCACCATCGGTCTCGCCTCATCTTCACCCCTTGCGCTCATAGACGTTGTTGTAGATAAACTGAATATAAGGTCGTATTTCTCCGCATTTGCTTCTGCGGAAGATCTGCCTTTTGGAAAACCTCATCCGCAGGTCTATTTGAATTGTGCAATGGCTCTTGAGCAGCCGCCATCCAGATGTATCTGTTTTGAAGACTCATTCAACGGATTGATTTCCGCCAAATCAGCGAGAATGTTATGTATTGCCATTCCTGCGCCAGAATTTCGGCACCAACCCAGATTTCAGGCTGCCGACTTGATTCTGAACTCCTTAGAGGAATTTGATCTCGATCTAATTGAGAGATTGAGAGATTGACGCCGCATTGCCTCATTGACTAATTGTCAATAGATATTGTACCAAACAAAAAAACCCGGCTAATGCCGGGTTTTTCATTGTTTGGTACAATATCTATTGACCGTCCCCTTCTTCCATCTTCTTCTTCAGCTCAGCGAGAACACCAAGGTCACCCAGGGTTGTTTTCTCCACTTTACCTTGAACGTCTTTCACTGCCTTCTTTGTTTTGGCAGCTTCAACCTTCTTCTCTTTGGCAACGGCTTCTTTCTCTTCGTACTTCACTTGCTCCCAGATGCGTGCGTGGCTAACCACAATACGCTTCTCATTGCGATCGAATTCAATCACCATGAACGGCAGTGTTTCTTCTGCTTTCACAGGCGATCCGTCTTCTTTCACCAGATGACGGCCGGGCGCAAAGCCTTCCAGTCCGTAAGGAAGCTGAACAATCGCACCTTTGTCATCTTTACGGGAGATCGTTCCCTCATGTACTGATCCTACAGCGAATGTCTCCTGCAGGGTGTTCCAGGGATCTTCTTCCAGTTGTTTATGACCAAGTTGCAGTTTCCTGTTCTCCTTATCGATATTCAAAATCGCTACGTCGATGTTTGAAGCCACTTTCGTGTACTCTGACGGATGGTTGAAACGCTTCAGCCAGCTCAGGTCAGAAATGTGGATCATACCGCCGATACCAGGCTCGAGCTCAACAAACACACCGTAAGGCGTGATGTTCTTAACGATACCCTTGTGACGGCTCTCTGTAGGATACTTGCTTTCGATATCGCTCCAGGGGTCATTGGTCAACTGCTTGATAGAGAGGCTCATCTTACGGCTTTCTTTATCCAGCGTTACAACCTTCGCTTCGTACTCGTCACCAAGTTTGAAGAACTCCTTCGCGTTGATCGGGGTATTAGCCCAGGTGATCTCAGATACGTGAACCAGGCCTTCCACACCAGGGAGGATTTCAAGGAACGCACCGTAATCTTCGATGTTCACCACCTTACCTTTCACCAGTGCACCTTCTGAAATGGCTTCAGGAAGTGTATCCCACGGGTGTGGTGTCAATTGCTTCAGACCAAGGCTGATACGGCGTTTCTCATCATCAAAGTCGAGAACAACCACATTCAGTTTCTGATCCAGTTTCAACACCTCTGAAGGATGATTGATCCGTCCCCAGCTGATGTCAGTGATATACAACAAACCATCTACGCCGCCAAGGTCAAGGAACGCACCGAAATCGGTGATGTTCTTGATGGTACCTTCCAGTACCTGACCTTTCTCGAGTTTGGACATGATCTCGAGACGCTGTGCTTCGATGTCGCTTTCAATAAGGGCTTTGTGAGATACCACGGCATTCTTAATGGCTTCGTTGATCTTCACCACCTTGAATTCCATGGTCTTACCTACGAACTGATCGTAGTCTGTAACAGGCTTAACGTCAATCTGTGAACCTGGCAGGAAGGTTTCCATACCATAGATGTCAACGATAAGACCGCCTTTGGTTTTGCTGGTAACCAGACCGGAAACCACTTCACCAGTTTTGTGTACTTCCACGATCTTTTCCCATGCACGGGTGACCCTGGCTTGTTTACGGCTGAGGTGAAGATGACCTTCACGGTCTTCTTTCTCAACAACCATAACTTCCACGACATCGCCAGTCTTGAGATTGTGCAAATCGCGGAATTCGTTCAAGGAAATCAGACCATCGGACTTAAAACCAATGTTTAAAACAACATCAGTCTTGGTGAGGCCTACAACAATTCCCTCGATCATTTCACCATCGGTAATGCTGCGGAACGTATTCTCATACGCTGCATCATACTTTTGTTTTTCTTCGTTGGTGTACGAAGTGACATTTCTTTTGTCAACGCTCCAGTCAAAATCATCATGAGCTGAGGCGATTGCGGGGGCAGTTACATTTTTGTTTTCTTCCACTTAAAAAGTCCTCCTTTTTGTAAAATTAACAGGGATTTTATGGCCCTGTTTGGGGACGGCAAAGGTAGGGCTAAAAACCGTTAAATTGTAGAAAATGGCGGCTTTTTTCCTAATTTTCGATGGTTTTTCATCTACCAGAGAAGAGCCATGGGCCTCGTACTGCCATTGTGTAACCCATTTACTTAACTTACAACCATGAAACAATACCTGTTGGCTCTCCTTGGCATTTTCAACCTCTTTTATGCTGGCAGATCCCTGGCTCAGCCAAAGATCAGCATTACCATTCCCAAAACCATGGAAAATGGTCCTCTAAACGGACGATTACTTTTGCTGTTCTCTACCAACAAAGCAGCTGAACCCCGCTTCCAGATCGAAGACGGTCAGGGTACACAACAGGTATTTGGGATGGATGTGCAAAACTGGCAGCCTGGCACATCCATCAGCTTTGATTCCCAGGCATTTGGATACCCTGTTCAACAATTAAAACAACTACCCAAAGGACAATACCAGGTGCAGGTGGTTTTCCATAAATACGAAGTATTCAACCGCGCAGATGGTCACAAAGTATTGCTACCGATGGACAGGGGCGAAGGGCAGCACTGGAACCTTGCCCCAGGAAATCTGCTGAGTACGCCAACCGCTGTCACTTATGATCCCGATGGTAAGCAAGCCCTTTCCATTACACTTAACTCAAAAATTCCACCTGTCAAGACCCCGGAAGACACGAAATACATCAAACACATCCGCGTCCAAAGCAAACTCCTGACCGCTTTCTGGGGAAGACCCATGTACCTCGGTGCGCATATCCTGCTGCCGGAAGGTTGGGATACACACCCCAATGTTCACTATCCACTGGCCATTTACCATGGACATTTCCCTGACGATTTCGGCGGTTTCAGGACAACCCCTCCGGACCCGGACCTGAAACCAGACTATAGTGCACGCTTTGATGTTACCGGATATAATAAACTCCAGCAACAGGAAGCCTATGATTTTTATAAAATGTGGACAGGCCCGGGATTTCCCCGGGTTATTGCCGTTGAGATCCAGCACCCTACCCCATTTTATGACGACTCGTATGCCGTGAACTCTGCCAATAACGGCCCCTATGGTGATGCCATCGTGAAAGAACTGATCCCGGAAATTGAAAAGCAGTTTCGGGGAATTGGACAGGGATGGGCACGCTTCATGTATGGTGGTTCAACGGGCGGTTGGGAAGCCTTGGCTGCACAAGTGTTTTACCCCGAAGCCTTCAATGGTTGCTATGCGGCCTGTCCCGATCCAATTGATTTCAGGGCATTTACAACGGTAAACATCTACCAGGATAAAAATGCGTATTATCAATCTGGCCCGTTCCGCAAAACCCTTCGTCCCGGTCATCGCAATTACCTTGGCCATGTTGACGCCACGGTGCAGGACATGAATTATCGTGAACTGGCACTAGGTTCTAATGGCCGAAGTGGCGAACAGTGGGACGTATGGGAATCCGTATTCTCCCCTAAGGATAAAAATGGATATCCCATGCGCATATGGAACAAGCATACCGGTGAAATAGACACAGCCGTAGCCGCATACTGGAAAGAAAACTATGACCTCACACATATCATCCGCAGGGATTGGCCCACAATCGGTAAACATTTGGAAGGAAAAATCCATATCTACTGTGGCGATATGGATAACTTCTACCTGAACAATGCCGTTTACCTGGCAGAGAACATGCTCAAGGAACTGACCAACCCAAAAGCCGCCAACGAAGTTGATTATGGGGACAGGGCAGAACACTGCTGGAATGGTGATCATGATAACCCTAACTACATCTCGAGACTGCGTTACCACCGGATGTTCATACCTAAATGGGCCGAAGAAATGAAAAAAAGAGTGCCTCCGGGCGCAGATACAACTTCATGGAAATATTAATGATGTATCATTGCACCTGAAAAGAAACTACAGCAATTTTTATGATCACTATTGTCCTCATCGATCTGTACAAGAAAGAACTCGAGCGTTTAAAACAGGAAATCCTGGCCTATGCTGCTGATGAACAGCTCTGGGCGACTCCTTCGAAAGCCATTGCAGCAGGAAATCTCTGCCTTCAGTTAACAGGCAGCCTGCAACACTATATCGGAAACCTGATCGGAGATTCAGGGTATATTCGAAATAAAGAGGCAGAACTGAAAGCAAAAAACCTTTCCCGCGAAAGGCTTCTGGAAGAGGTAGACAATACTTCAAACATCGTTGTAAACACTTTGGAAGAGTTATCAAAAACAGAGCTCCAGAAGGTGTTTCCAACAACCGAATTTGAAGAACCTGTAACTACCGAATTTTATGTTTTGCATCTGTTGAAAGTATTGGGCTATTACCTCGGACAAATCAGGTACCACAGGTTGGTGGTGACGGGTGCTTAACCAGTTCGGCAGTATTTTTTGATACATAAATGCCGCCATAGCAGACTGGCTGTTCACTATATTCGTAAAAAAAGAATTGATGAAACAGCTTACTGGACTTTTGGCATTTATCTGTTTGATAAGCCTCAACATGATAACCGCGTGTGGAAGCGATGACGATCCGGTTCCCCAACCTTCCAAAGGAACAATTACAGGAACCATTGATGCCTATGACGACAAGAACAACGCAATTGCTGATCGGTCTGGGTTTACGGTAGCCTTGGGTTCCACCGGAAAAACAGCTACCACTGATGCTTCCGGCAGATTCACCTTTGCAGATGTAGCATATGATAGCTACGATCTCACAGCATCCAAAACGGGATTTGGCACATTTAAAACCTTTGGTGTTAATTTACAATCAAGCACACTGAACGTTCCAACCATCACCATGGGTTCGGTTTCTACCACCGCAGTGACTTCATTGACTTATAACAATAACCAATACAATGGCGTTGCGGGAGCGAGTTATATCTACTCAACCAGCCCTGCACCTACTACTACCAACAGAGGCTATACCCGTTCTTTTCTCAGTACTTCTAATGCGGTATCAAGTTCAAACTACACCGCTTTCTCTGCCGTGAGAGGCAATGCCAGCAATAATGTAAATGGCGGATTTACCGCAGACGAATTATATGGATTTGGGTTCAGGTCCGGACAAACCGTGTACTTGAAAATGTATGGAGAGTCGCTTTTCAGTAACAGCTATCTTGATCCGGCTACAGGAAAAACAGTTTTCCCAAACCTGAACAGCAATTCTCCGGCTTCAATCAGCTTTGTGATACCTTAATTGCCCAAGGCACTGCTAAGACCTTTTAATCCACAACGAAGTTGTAGATTGTATCCTGAATGGCGCAGCATCGGAATATTATCGGTGTTGCCCATTCATTTTATTCAAGAAACCTGTTGATTGAGCAGCAAAGAACACACCACCGTTCATGGGAATACATCTCGACTATACTCGCTGGATGCACTGCGCGCAGCGATGATGTTGCTTGGGGTGGTTATCCATACCGCAGTTACCTACATGCCCTATCCATCGCCTGTCAAAACATTTACGGCAAGACATACTGCAACCGGATTTATGTTTGTGGTAAACTTCATTCATATCTTCCGCATGGAAGTCTTCTTTATTGTTGCAGGTTATTTTGGTGCTCTGCTTTATCACAAAAAAGGATCAGCATATCTCCTAACGAATAGATTTTATAAGATACTGTTGCCATTGATTGCCGCGTTGTTGATCCTGTATCCCATTATGTATTTTGCCACATCCTATTCAACCCTCGCTATTGCCGGAAACAAGGATGCGTTTGATTTAACCATCGAAAAATTTAAATCGGGACAATGGCTTCCATTTCGGCTCAATCACCTCTGGTTTCTTTATGACCTCCTGATTTTCACTTTCGTGATGATCTGCTATGAAATAGCGGTTAAATTCATTCCGCCCCTCCAGCGCTTCGTGAATAAATGGATCGGCTTGGTCCTGCAAAAACCTGTCATCAGAATATTGGCAACCTCGCTACTCTTCTTGCTGGGACTATTCTTTAATAAAGAGTATGCTTTACACACCAATGTTTCATTCTGGATCGATTGGCGGATGATCTACACCTATCTCATTTTCTTTGGAGGAGGGTGGTTTATCTACAATACAAACAGCATGGCAAGCTTCCAATGGAAGCCATGGCCCCAACTTATACTCGGCACCGCTTTATTTCTGCTGGGCACATACCTGGAATACTTTAGAAACAATGAACCACCATTGCTATGGATGCAATTGATCTATGCTTTCTGTACGATACTGCTCACTTTTGGGATGATCGCAGTGTTCCTGAAATCATTTGACAAGCATTCAAAGCTCACTGCATATTTTATGGATGCAGCTTACTATGTTTACCTGATCCATGTACCTTTTGCTATGCTGATCCCTGGATTATTGACTAACCTCGAGTTGCCAGCGACAATTGAATTTTTAGTGACGTTTTTCGGCACAGTAACACTTTCCCTTATTTCGTATCATTTTCTGGTAAGACATACTGCGGTTGGCAGGTTTCTGAATGGAAAATTGTTGACCATCCCTTTGCTAAAGAAAGTTGCCTAGTACCTTAAACCATTGTTTTGATAGCCGACACCAATTTGTCCAGGTCACGAAGACTGGTATACACATTGGGAGTCACCCGCACACTATGAATGTTCTCCCAGTTGATGGCTACAGTATGTATCTTATGTTTATTGAACAGCTCACCTGATACTTCTTCCGGTTTCTTTCCTTTGATCGCAATACTGGCAATGGCACAAGACTGATGTGGCGCATCAGGCTGGTTAAAACTTACGCCGGGTAGCTGTTTCACTTTGTTCACCCAATAGTCTTTCAGGAAACGCAGCCTCGCTTCTTTTCTTTTACTACCGATGACATGATGAAAATCAGCAGCCGCACCAATGGCCATCTCTGAAGCAAAAGATCTTGTGCCCAGGGATTCAAACTTTCTGATATCCGGCCCGTCCGGCTCATTGCTGGATAACAACGCCCATACCTTACTGATCTTCTCTTTCCGGATCCACAATAAGCCACTGCCAAATGGCGCACTCATCCACTTATGCAGAGATGAAGCAAAATAATCACAACCCAGATCAGGAACCTTAAAGTCAAAATGTGCAAGGGTATGTGCGCCGTCTCCGATCACTTCAATGTTTCGTTTGTGCGCTTCATCCGCGATCTTTCTGATGGGCAGGATCTGACCCGTCCAGTTGATCAAATGCGTTACATGGCAAATTTTTGTTTTGGATGTAAAGGCCGATGTATACGTTTTCACAATGTCATCCTCATTGGTCATCGGGAGGTCAAGGCTGATCCACACTAGTTTGATCCCATCCCTTTTCTCCCGCTGCTTCCATGCATTGATCATGTTGGGATAATCCTGCTTCGTCAATACCACCTCGTCTCCTGCTTTCAGGTCCAGCCCGAAGATCACGGTATTCAATCCTTCTGTGGCATTACGGTTGATGGCAATCTCCTCCGGCGAAGCGCCGCAGATGTCTGCGAGTTTTTGCCGCAATGGTTCACGACCCTGATCAAGGATCTGCCACATATAATAAGATGGTGCTTCATTGCTATACTGATAAAAACGGATGTGCGCATCCTGCACCACTTTTGGCTGAGGAGCCACGCCTCCATTGTTGAGATTGATGATGTTGGGACTTACGGTGTAAGACTCCCTGATCCATCCCCAAAAATCTTCATCATCCGGTGCGCCCGCGCCGCCAAACTTTTCCATCAGGTTGAGCTGCAGTTCGGCCTCTTTCGCAAACACGGGATTAGCAAATGTGATGAATCCCAGCGCAGATAAAAATTTTCTCCTTTCCATGTGGTTGGTTATATCCTCAATGTAAAGATTTATGGGCAATATGTGTTGCCGCATTCCATCCGCTCGTCCATGCGTGTTGGAAATTGAATCCTCCCGTTACACCGTCTACATCCAGTACTTCACCGGCAAAATACAGCCCGGGAACTTTCCTGCTCTCCATGGTAACCGGGTCTACTTCTGAAAG
This sequence comes from Sphingobacteriales bacterium, assembly GCA_046317915.1. GTDB lineage: Bacteria > Bacteroidota > Bacteroidia > Chitinophagales > Chitinophagaceae > Pollutibacter. The sequence continues at coordinate 49,197 of JBKCVJ010000006.1, read as the reverse complement.
CTGAACACCACCTGCCGTAACAAATTCTTCTTTAAAGGTTGTCTTCCCCTTGATGGGTAATTCGTATCCGGTGATCAACTTTGCGAGTTTATTCTGCAGCTGCGAGGGAAGATCCGCCCACCGCTGCGCGCTGATACCAGCCTCATCTGCAAGTTGCTCCCAAAGGCGTTGGGGTAATTCTATTGGAGCCCTGGAACGCACGAGTTGCGCCGCCATGCTGTGGCGGAACAATTGCAACTTCTCCCGCATGGATTGCTCATGCTCTTCAGGGCACCAATTAATGATCACCGATGTGGTATACTCCTTCGCCGCCAGATCCCTTGCGCACCATGCTGAAGCCTTGAGCACTGCCGGGCCACTGAGGCCCCAATGCGTGATCAGTACCGGCCCACGATCCCTGTATTTTATAGAAGGCAACTTAACTTCAGCATCTTGCACAGCAACGCCCATCAGCTTTGTGATGGGGTGCCCTGGCGCATTAAAAGTGAACAAGGATGGTAGTGGGGATACATAGCTGTGCCCCAAGGCAAACAGCCAACCGAACTGCTCCGGCTTGAGCATTCCGCCGCTCGCTAAACACAGATAATCTGCCTTGATCTGATCTTCTTTTCCCTGACGCTCAAGCCGAAGTTCAAATACGCCGGCTGAAACCGTAACCCCCACCAAATTTGTATTCAACCTGAATTCAACCTGGTGATCTGAAGCCTCACGCAATAAACATTGAATGATGGATTCCGACTGGTTACTTACCGGAAACATACGTCCGTCTTTTTCCGTTTTCAGTGGAACACCCCTGGAGGTAAACCATTGCACCGTATCAGTAGTAAAGAATTCATGAAACGCCTTCCTTACAAAATGCTTTCCCCTGGGATATCGGTTACTCATGGCCGTTATATCATCTTCATGATGCGTCACATTACATCTTCCCCCTCCGCTGACTTTTACCTTAGACAATAGCTTTCCTGTTTTTTCGATGACGGTCACTTGCAATTGCGGATTCTTGGCCACTGCATTAACGGCGCAGAATACCCCTGCCGCTCCTCCTCCTATGACAACCAACTGCTTTTTCATATTCGCTAACGCATCGTCATGATTGCTGCCATCGTCTCTATGCCTTCAAATAAATTCCGAAGCCTGATATTCTCATTCTCGGCGTGCTGGTTATTGTCATGATTGGCAATTGGAACAGAAATGGTTTTTGCTCCGAGCACTTTTTCAAATATGTACAAAGGCAGGCTACCGCCGAAACTGGGTATCAGCACTACTTTCTCCCGGGTGGTTGATTGCACAGCAGCCACTACTTTCTTTGCTTCCGGCAGGTCCATACTGGTTTTCTGCGCGTTGTACCCTTTAGATCTGGTAACCTGGGCTATATATGCATACTGTTGCCTTTCAGCATCTGTAGGCTCTTGCTCAGTGATATGATATCCCTGTTTCTGAATATGGGCAATGACTTTGTCTTGTTGTCGTTTCCAGTCGTTGCCTGCCACCAGCCGCAGGTCAAGATTCACCGTTGCTTTCACCGGGATGACATTGGCTGCAAGTTTGCCTGTTTCCGCGCTCCGGATGCCATTGATATTAAGGGAAGGAATACTATAGGTTTCCGGCAGCGATTTCACACTTTCAACCCTTGTGATACCGAGTTCGGTTTTCATTTGTCCCTCCACGGATGGTATGGCTGCGATCGCTTGTTTTTCTGATGCGGACAAAGGAACCACATCGTCATAAAATCCATCGATGGTCACCTTACCTTCCTTATCTTTCATCGTTGCCAGCAATTGTACGAGGTCCATCGCCGGGTTAGGGACCCAGTTCCCATAATGTCCACTATGCAAAGGCTTCCGTGCGCCGTACACGGTGATCTCCAGTTGCGTATCTCCTCTTACGCCAAACCCTACCACCTTTCTTCCACTCTGGTGCACGGGTCCGTCGCAGATCACCCAAAGATCCGCTTTGAGCAGTGCTTTATGTGCATCAAGTGTTTCTTCAAGGTGGTCCGATCCTTTTTCTTCTTCCCCTTCAAAGAAGAATTTAATATTGACCGATGGCCTGATCTGATTTGCGCGGAGCATTTCATAGGCTTTCAGGATAGCCATCACACCAGCTTTATCATCCGAGGCACCTCTTGCATAAATTCTCCATTCGGGATCAATGGCTGTTCCCGGTGAAGGCATATCCAGCAAGCGCAATGAGGGTCCCGGTGTTCCGATGGCAAGCTGTGGAACAAAAGGTTGTAAACCCTTTTGCCAATTGGCGGCATTCACGGGCTGTCCGTCATAGTGCGCATAGAATACGATGGTCTGTGTTGCGCCGGGCACCAATACTTCGCCATACACGGCCGGTGGAACACCTGGTGTTTTCGCGGGCAGCGTTTGTACTTGTTGTATACCGTTGCGCCGCATCAGATCCATGATAAACGACGCGGTTTGTTGAAGGCCTGCAGTATCTGCAGCTACATTGGGTATGGCCAGGAATTGCATAAACTCCCGCAAAATTCCATGATCATTCTTTCGGATATGCTCCGATATACGTTTATCCGATTGTGCCCTGGCACAAAGGCTGAGGCTTAGTACAATTAAAATACCAGCAAACCGCATAGGTGTTGTTTGCTTAAAGATATTACAATCTGGCCTTAAGGAATGAGATTATGAAGGTCTTCAGGATGAAGAGAAGTGAAATGGTCAATCAAGAGATCGGCTTCTGCAAGTTCATCACGCTCATGGGTACTCGAAATAGCCACACATGCCATACCCGCTGCTTTTGCGGCCCTGACCCCACTGACAGTATCCTCCACAACAACGCATCTATCTGCGGGCATCTGCAACCTCGAGGCGGCCAACTGAAAAATTTGCGGATCTGGTTTTCCTTTCACAACTTCTTCGCCTGTGACAAAAACAGAAAAGAATTTTTCCAATCCAACGGTCTGCATCACAAGCTCCATCTTTTTCTTGCGTGAACTGGTAGCTAAGGCCATGGGAATGCCGGCTTCGTATAATTGCTCCAAAAAGCTTCTCACATCCGGCATGGTTTCTATCCCTTGTTCCGCTACGATATCCTCAAACAGCTGCATTTTTTTAGCCATGGCTTCTTCCGCAAGCTTACCGCTTAATCCTAATCCCAGCTTTACCACATCGGCACTTTTTCTTCCCAGCAAGGGGTAGTAGTCTTCAAAAGTCAGTTGCTTTCCGTAGTGTATGAATAACTTCTGCCACGCGAGGAAATCTGCTTCAGTTGTAGCAACAAGGGTTCCATCCATATCGAAGATGACCGCCCATGCCGTTTTGTTTGCTAGTAGAGAAGGATCTGAATGTGCTGCGCTAATTTCTGTCATGCAAAGGATCAATAGTCACTAAAAAGGTCAGGATTCTTCTTTTCGTTGGCCATGATGGCATCAAAAGAAGACAATATTTCGGCCTTGTTTTTTTTGATAGCTACCGTATGTTCATAATGAGCGGACGCTTTTCCGTCTTTGGTACGAACCGTCCATCCGTCCTTATCGTAATAAACGTCTTTGGTACCAAGGTTGATCATCGGTTCTATCGCGATGACGGTGTTCTCTTTGAGTTTCGCACCACTTCCCTTCTTCCCGAAGTTGGGCACCTGCGGATCTTCGTGCAGATTACGGCCAAGGCCATGCCCCACCAATTCACGCACTACGCCAAAACCGTGTTGCTTCTCTGTGTAATCCTGAATGGCATTGGCTATGTCTCCGGTTCTGTTTCCGGCCACGGCTTTTTCTATTCCACGATACAAAGACTCTCTCGTTACCGTAAGGAGCTTTGCAATCTCCGCTGATATTTCCCCAACGGCAAACGTATATGCACTGTCTCCGTGAAACCCATTTTTGAATACACCCACGTCAACGGATATGATATCGCCGGAGCGAATCTCCTGGTTGTTGGGAAATCCGTGCACCACTGCATCATTTACAGAGATACATGCAGAAAAAGGAAAGCCTCCATAACCCTTGAATGAAGGGACGGCACCATGATCACGGATGAATTTATCTACAAATACATCGATCTGGTGAGTGGTCATGCCGGGCTTCAAGAAAGATGCCACCTCAGATAAGGTGGCACTAACTAGTAAACTGCTTTCCCTGACGAGGGCAATTTCTTCGTTCGTTTTTATATGTACCATTAGATGGTTGGAGTAGTCGTAGTCGTCTGTCTTCCCTGGATCCTTCCACCCTTCATCAATCCATCATACTGACGCATCAATAAGTGCGTTTCGATCTGTTGGAGGGTATCCAATACAACACCTACCATGATCAACAGAGAGGTACCACCAAAGAAAGTAGAATAGCTCTGTGTAACGCCGAGGCGCTGTGCAATACCGGGCAGGATACCGATGATGGCCAGGAAAATGGCACCAGGCAGGGTGATCCTGTCCATCACTTGTCCGATATAATCAGCCGTTGGCTGGCCAGGTTTTACACCTGGGATGAAGCCATTGCTTTGCTTCAGGCTGTCAGACATTTGCTTAGGATTAAAGATCAGTGCGGTATACAGAAAGGTGAATCCAATCACCATAATGGCATAGATCACCATATACCAGATATTGCTATGATCATTAAAGATCCTCGCTAATCCTTTTCCAGACTCGATGTTGGTGAAGGAGAACAATGTAGGAAGGAACATGATCGCTTGCGCGAAGATGATCGGCATTACACCAGAAGCATTCACTTTCAGGGGCAGAAACTGCCTTGCACCTGTGAACTGTCTGTTGCCAACGATTTGCTTTGCGTAGTTGATCGGTATCTTACGAACACCCTGTACCAGAATGATCAATCCCATGATGATAGCAATCAGGATAGCAGTCTCAATCAGGAAAAACAGCAGACCGCCACCGCCCTTGGTTTGCTTCGCGGCAAATTCACCAAGAAATGATTGGGGCAAACGGGCAAGGATACCCACCATGATGATGATAGACGTACCGTTACCGAGACCTTTATCCTGGATCTTTTCACCAAGCCACATGACAAACAGTGTACCTGCAGTAAGAACAACAACTGTGGAGAGCCAGAAGAAACCGGAGTATGAATCAATCAGTGCTTCTTTGTTCACGTTACGCAGGTAGGCCACATATGCAGCGGCCTGTAAAACAGTAACGCCAGCGGTGAGGTAACGAGTCCACTGGTTGATTTTCTTCCTGCCACTATCTCCTTCTTTCTGCAATTTCTGCATCTGGGGAACCAGGATGGTCATCAGCTGCATGAAGATAGAAGCGGAGATATAAGGCATGATGCCGAGTGCAAAAATGGACGCATTAGAAAATGATCCACCTGCAAAGGTGTCAAACAATCCAAGCAGACCTTCTTTGGCACCGGAAAGGTTAAGTTTATTAGGATCAATACCTGGCAGTACCACGTGCGAGCCAAAACGGTAGACCAGGATCAGGAGCAGGGTCACAACAATCTTACTGCGCAACTCTTCAATGCTCCAGATATTTTTTAAGGTCTGAATGAACTTCTTCACTGGGTAATTTTTTTGAAGTCAAAATTCAAAAGTCAAAATTCAAAAAAGATGTTTTGACTTTTGACTTTTGCATTTTGATTTATTATTCAAATATCGTCAATTATTTCAGTATCTCCACACTACCGCCGGCGGCTTCAATAGCAGCCTTGGCTTTTTCACTGATGGCATTCACATTGAAAGAGATCTTCGTCTTCAATTCCCCATTACCGAGGATCTTGACTTTATCTGTGCGGTTAATCAGTCCGTTAACATACAGTGTTTCCAGGCTGAAGTCAGTGATACCGTACTTCTCTGCCAGTTGCTCGATTTGTCCGAGGTTGAACACTTTATATTCTACGCGGCTGATGTTCTTAAATCCACGCTTGGGGATACGGCGTTGAATAGGCATCTGTCCACCTTCGTGGCCCCATTTGCTCTTGAAACCGGTACGGCTTTGCGCACCTTTGTTACCTTTAGTGGAGGTACCACCGTGGCCTGAAGCTTCACCACGACCAATACGTTTTACTTTCTTTACCGAGCCTTCTGCGGGCTTTAATGAATGCAGTTTCATGTTGTTTCTTTTTTAACTCAACGCAGCTCCCTGTGCTGCTCGCTATATATTCTTTTCAGGGAAAATTCTTTCTATTCGTTATTGGTTAGTTGTTATTGTGTTATTCTTCAAATAACAAATAACTGCTAACTAATTACCAAGCTCCTGTACTTTCACCAGGTGGCTCACCTTGTTGATCATGCCAAGGATCTGCGGCGTAGCTTCTACCTCAACAGAGTTATTCAGCTTACGCAGTCCCAATGCTTCCATCGTCCTCTTCTGGCGCTCAGGCCTGTCGATGACACTTTTAACCTGGGTTACTTTAATCTTTTTCATATATAATCTCGTTTGAAGTCAAAAGTCAAAATTCAAAACGCATTTTTTGACTTTTGAATTTTGAATGATTAACCGTTGAATACTTTCTTCAAAGATACGCTCCTGGTCTTGGAAACATTGATCGGCTCACGAAGCATCGCCAGCGCTTTGAACGTAGCTTTCACCACGTTGTGTGGGTTGGCTGATCCCAAAGACTTCGCGAGAACGTCTGTTACCCCAGCACTTTCCAGAACGGCGCGCATACTGCCTCCCGCGATCACACCTGTACCATGGGCTGCAGGCTTGATCAACACTTTCGCTGCACCTTCCTTGGCCAATTGGTCATGAGGGATCGTACCTTTCATAACGGGAACCTTGATCAGGTTCTTTTTTGCATCTTCGATACCCTTGGTAATGGCTTCCTGAACCTCTTTAGCTTTGCCGAGGCCATGGCCAACTACTCCGGCTTCATTACCTACCACCACGAGTGCGGAGAAACTAAAAGCACGTCCACCTTTGGTTGTTTTTACCACACGGTTGATGGCAACAACTTTCTCTTTCAGTTCAAGGTCGCCGGCTTTTACTCTGTTCAATATTACTTTTGACATTATTGCTTCAATTAGTACTTGAAAATGAATTAGAAATTAAGACCACCCTCACGCGCACCATCGGCCACTGCTTTCACACGGCCATGGTAGAGATAGCCACCGCGATCAAACACCACTGTCTCGATACCAAGTTCCTTGGCTTTGCGGGCGATGGCCTGACCTACGAGTTTGCTTTTCTCCGTCTTATTGACTTTCTGGGCCAGGATATCCTTTTCCCTGCTGGATGCACCACCAAGTGTTACACCGCTTACATCATCAATCAGCTGCGCATAGATATCGCTATTGCTCCTGAAGATGTTCAACCTTGGGCGTTGTGCAGTTCCAGAGATCTTGTTACGAACCCTGTACCTGATATTCTGTCTCCTGAGAACTTTTGTGTCCATATTTTTAAGTTTGCGATTCTGATACTGCCAGAATCTTTTTATGCTATTGGCTAATCGCTATTAGCTATTGTATATCATTGCCACATTACCGCATTGGCAAATTGGCTAATTGTCTACTTGCCCGCTGCCTTACCAGCTTTCCTGCGGATGTATTCTCCTTTGTACTTCACACCCTTACCCTTGTATGGTTCAGGCTTACGCAGGCTGCGGATCTTTGCAGCTACCTGGCCAAGCAATTGCTTATCGATACCTTCCAGGAAAATACGTGGGTTATCACCTTTCTCCTGAGTGGTTGTCACTTTCAGTTCTTTGGGAACTTCCACAACAATATTGTGAGAATATCCGAGAGCCAAATCAAGTAGGTTACCCTGGTTGGCGGCTTTGTAACCCACACCCACCAGTTCCAGTTCTTTCTTAAAGCCTTCTGTTACCCCTTTCACCATGTTGGCCACCAATGCACGATACAAACCATGCATTGCGCGGTGACGGATCTGGTCAGTAGGACGGGCGAAATTCACTTTACCGTCCGCTACCTCAACCTTGATATCACGGTCAATGCTTTCCTTCAATTCCCCCTTAGGGCCTTTTACTGTTACTACATTATCGCTTCCAACGGTGATGGTTACACCATTTGGAACTGCGATGGGAGCTTTACCTATACGAGACATATTTGTTTGATTTACCCCTGACCGGTCAGCGGGCGTATAGACCGCGCTTAATGTATCAGGGCAATTAAAAATTCAAAATCCAACAGTAAAAAGTCAAAATCAGGTCAAAATCAAAACATCTGTTTTTGAATTTTGACTTTTGACTTTTTAATTAATAAATGTAGCAAAGCACCTCACCACCAACATTCTGTGATTTAGCATCTTTGTCCGTCATCACTCCTTTAGAAGTAGACACGATGGCTACACCCAGACCATTCTTCACACGGCGGAATTCAGTGGGGCTGGCATACTGCCTGAGGCCCGGACGGCTGATCCTTTCCAATGTTTTGATGGCAGGTTCTTTGGTAGCTGCATCATATTTCAATGCAATCTTGATCACACCCTGCTTGGAATCTTCCTCGAATTTATATTTCAGGATATAACCCTGGTTATATAAGATCTCAGTGATACGCTTCTTCAGGTTGGAAGCCGGTATCTCAACGATACGGTGTCCCGCCATCTGGGCGTTACGGATTCTGGTCAGGAAATCTGCAATGGGATCTGTAATCATAATATTTTATACTTGTCAGTTATTCAAAAATTTGGTGCAACTGTTTTACCAGCTTGCTTTTTTCACTCCCGGGATCTTACCCATAAGCGCCATATCACGGAAGGTTACCCTGGATACGCCAAAGTAGCGCATGTATCCGCGAGGACGGCCCGTGAGTTGGCACCTGTTGTGCAGGCGAACTTTAGAAGAGTTCTTCGGCAGTTGATCCAGGGCAGACCAATCACCGGCAGCTTTCAGCGCAGCACGCTTTTCAGCATACTTCTCAACCATTTTCTGCCTTTTCAGTTCCCTGGCCTTTACTGATGTTTTAGCCATTGTTCGTTTTTATTTTGTGTTTAGACTTTCTCTTTTTTCGCATCCCTGAATGGCATACCCAACTCTTTCAGGAGCTCGTAAGCTTCTTCGTTGGTTTGGGCTGTAGTCACGAAGGTGATATCCATACCAGTGATCTTGCTCGTTTTGTCGATATCGATCTCAGGAAAAATGATCTGCTCAGTGATGCCGAGGGTATAGTTACCACGACCATCAAACGCTTTCTCATTCACACCTTTGAAGTCACGAACGCGTGGCAGTGATGCAGCGAGCAGCCTGTCCAGGAATTCGTACATCTTCACACCCCTCAGGGTTACACGGGCGCCGATGGGCATACCCTTACGAAGTTTGAAGTTCGAGATATCTTTCTTTGACATCGTTGGAACAGCTTTCTGACCTGTGATGGTTGTCAGCTCTTCTACGGTGATGTCAATGAGCTTTTTGTCAGCCACCGCACCATTCACACCCCTGTTGAGGCAGATCTTGCTGAGTTTAGGTGTCTGCATTACGCTTTTATAGTTGAACTTCTTTTGCAGTGCAGGAACCACGTCATCATGGTACTTCTTCTGCAATCTCGGCGTATATGTTGCTGTTTTCATTATTTTATGACCTCCCCTGATTTTTTAGAAACACGTACTAATTTGCCATTCTCGCGGGTACGCTTAACCTTGGTGGGTTCGCCCTTCTTCGCATCCCACAGCATAACATTGCTTATGGCCATAGGCGCTTCTTTTTTCACCAGTCCACCTTTGGTATTTTGTGCTGAAGGCTTGGTGTGGCGGGTAACGATGTTAGCACCTTCCACCAGGATTTTCGCTTCATCCGGATATACTTCCAGTACCGTGCGAGGTTTCTTCAGATCCTTATCATCACCGGTGATCACCACTACGGAGTCACCTTTTTTGATATTGAACTTGGCTTTGAATCTGTTGCTCATGATTGACTATTGTTTTATTCTCCTGCGAGAATGGATTGTTTGTTGATTAAAGTACTTCAGGGGCCAGAGAGATGATCTTCATGTAACCCTTATCCCTGAGTTCCCTGGCCACAGGGCCAAAGATGCGCGTTCCACGAGGCTCGTCAGACTGGTTCAACAATACCACCGCGTTGTCATCAAAACGGATATAGGAACCATCTTTCCTGCGCAGTTTGTTCTTTGTACGAACAATAACTGCCTTGGTTACCGTACCCTTCTTGATACCACCTGCGGGGATCGCATCCTTAACGGTCACAACGATCTTGTCACCGATCCTGGCGTAATCCTGACCACTGTTTCCGAGTACACGGATACAGAGAACCTCTTTGGCGCCGCTATTATCAGCTACATTGAGCCTGCTTTCCTGCTGAATCATTTTTTTATACTTTGTGTCCCTTGCCGGGACAATTAACACAATTATATTCTGTGGCCTTACTGCCGGATTATTTCGCTTTCTCCACAATCTCCACAAGCGTCCAACGCTTCGTTTTGCTCAGCGGACGTGTTTCCATGATCTTCACTACATCGCCAGGCCCTGCCTCACTCTTCTCATCATGCGCATGAAACTTAGTGGTCTTTTTTACGAACTTACCGTAGATGGGATGTTTTACTTTCCTCTCCACAGCAACGGTAATGGTTTTAGTCATTTTGTTGCTGCTGACCACCCCGGTCTTCGTTTTACGTAATTTTCTTTCAGACATTTTTGATCTTTTAACTTTTCCGGCCGTTATACACAGCCTCAATTTTTATTAATGGTCCGGCTACCCTTAGTTCCGCTTAGTCAATTCCGTTTTCAGCCTGGCAATATCCTTACGAAGTTGCCTCACACTCATCGGATTCTCCAATGGAGAAATACCGTGAGCAAACTGCAGCTTTTTCAGACGCTGCTCGTCTTCCTGTATCCTCGCTTTGAGGTCCTGAACGTTCATACCCGCGAGGCTGTTCAGAAATTCGATCTTCTTTGACATCTTATTCAGTTGTTTTCGATGATTAATTAAGCATCCCGACGGATGATGAACTTCGTTTTGATCGGAAGTTTCGCTGCTGCCAGCTCCATCGCTTCCTTAGCCACCTGCGCCGTAACGCCATCGGCTTCAAAAATGATCCTTCCTGGTTCCACAACAGCTGCCCAATATTCGGGGTTACCTTTACCCTTACCCATCCTTACTTCGGCTGGCTTACGAGTGATCGGCTTGTCCGGGAATACCCTGATCCACACATTACCTTCACGCTTCATGGCACGGGTCATCGCCTGGCGCGCTGCCTCGATCTGGCGGTTTGTGAGCCAGATGGGCTCAAGGGCCTTCAGGCCAAAGGTTCCGAAAGACAGCGTGGTACCTCTCTTGGCTACCTCCCTGATCCTGCCTTTCTGCGCCTTCCTGTGCTTAGTTCTTTTCGGTTGTAACATGATCTATTGATTGTGATCTTAGTTCTTTAATATTTCTTAATCTTATCCCTTACCCTTACCCCTCACCCTATCTTTTCTCTCTCCTGTCACCACCACCACGCCTGTCTCCACCACCGCCACCACGGTTGTCGCGGCCACCACGGTCTCCACGGTCACGGTCACCACCGCGGTCATCACGCCTTTCCCTCCTGTCTGTCACCTCGCTCTTCCCACCAATGAAATTCGGGTTCAGGTCCCGCTTAGCCAGTACTTCACCTTTACAGATCCATACCTTGATACCGATCTTACCATATACCGTCAGTGCAAACACTGAAGCGTAATCGATATCCATACGGAAAGTATGCAGGGGAACACGGCCGGATTTGATCTCTTCTGTACGCGCGATCTCAGCACCACCCAAACGGCCGGCAACTTTGATCTTGATTCCTTCCGCACCCATACGGAGTGAAGAGGCGATCGCCATCTTAATGGCACGCTTATAGTTGATACGGTTTTCGATTTGCTTCGCGATGGTATCCCCAACGATGTTGGCATCCAGTTCAGGACGGCGGATCTCCAGGATGTTGATCTGCACATCATCTTTGCCGGTAAGCTTCTTCAGCTCTTCCTTGATACGATCAACTTCATTACCGCCTTTACCGATGATGATACCAGGCTTAGACGTATGAATGGTTACGATGAGTTTGTTCAATGTCCGCTCGATAACGATCTTGGCGATTCCACCTTTATTGATACGGGCAGTCAGATAGGTGCGGATCTTATGATCCTCGATGAGCTTCACGGAATAATCCTTCTTATTGCCGTACCAGTTGCTCTCCCATCCACGGATGATACCTAACCTGTTACCAATTGGATTCGTTTTCTGACCCATGTATAGATTTTGAAAATGTTATTTATTGTTTGGTATCTACGATCACAGTTACATGATTGCTGCGCTTACGCATCCTGTAGGCACGTCCCTGCGGGGCAGGCAACATACGCTTGATGGTCCTTGCACCGTCAACGAAGATCGTCTTCACCACCAGACCACCCACATCACTTCCGTCATTCTTCTGTCTCCAGTTGCTCACGGCAGACATCACGAGTTTACGCAAGGGGGTTGCACTGTGTTGTGGATGGTGCTCGAGAAGCGCTACCGCCTTCTCTACGTCCATGCCACGGATCTCATCAGCCAGCAAACGCATCTTGCGGGGTGATGTAGGATAATTTCTGAGTTTTGCTACAGCTTCCATGTTTTCAATTCGTTTATGATATCCCTTTCGGGTTTTTGTTATACTTTTTTGCTGGAATGTCCTTTAAAGTTCCTCGTAGGTGCAAATTCCCCAAGCTTGTGACCTACCATGAATTCCGTCACATACACAGGAATAAATTTGTTACCATTATGCACAGCAAAAGTGTGACCTACGAAATCCGGGATGATCGTGCTGCGCCTGCTCCAGGTTTTCACTACGCCCCTTTTGGATTTGCCTTCATTCATCCCCACGATCTTCTTTTCGAGTTTCGTGCTAACGTATGGACCTTTTTTTATTGAACGAGCCATATTATGCTAATGTGTTAATTAGTAAATGCGGTAATGCGGTAATTATTTTGCTAGTTTTTTACCATTCTTCCTTTGCAGGATCAGCTTATCGCTGCCCTTACCCCTTGTCCTGGTCTTTTCACCTTTAGCGTACTTACCAGTACGGCTCCTTGGGTGACCACCTGAAGACTTACCTTCACCACCACCCATCGGGTGATCAACTGGGTTCATCGCTACACCACGGTTGCGAGGGCGAATACCTTTCCACCTGTTCCTACCTGCTTTACCCATGCTCTCCAGGTTATGGTCTGAGTTAGACACCACACCAACTGTTGCAAAACAATTGATCAGCACTTTCCTCAACTCACCAGAAGGCATTTTCAAAACCGCATATTTCTCTTCCTTGTTGGTCAACTGTGCAGAAGCACCGGCACTGCGGGAGATCTTACCACCCTGACCAGGCTGCATTTCAATATTGTGCACGTTGGTACCCAAAGGCATGTACTTCAACATCAGCGCATTTCCGATCTCAGGAGCAACATCATCGCCACTGATCACCGTCATACCCACCTGCAGTCCCTGGGGAGCCAGGATATATCTTTTCTCACCATCGGCATAATTCAACAGCGCGATGAACGCAGTCCTGTTAGGATCATACTCGATCGTAGCTACCGTTGCGGGAACATTCTTCTTGTCACGCTTGAAATCCACCAGGCGATACATGTTTTTGTTACCACCACCGATGTAACGCATAGCCCTGCGACCCTGCGCGTTACGGCCGCCGGTTCCGGACTTCTTCTCCAACAGACTTTTTTCAGGCGTGTCTGAGGTGATCTCTGCGTATGCGTTACCAATCCTCCAGCGCGTACCTGCCGTGATTGGTTTAAATTTCCTTAGTGCCATAATTTATTGCAATGTTTGCGGCCTTGCCGGCCATTCTTTAAATATTTGAATACAGATCGATGTTCTCTCCTTCAGCAACAGTAACGTATGCTTTCTTGTAAGAGGGCTTACGACCCTGTACATAACCTTTCTTTGTGAAACGGCTCTTGTTCTTTGCAGGAACCACTACCGTTCTTACATCATCAACACTTACACCATAGAATGTTTCTACAGCAGTCTTGATCTCGAGTTTGTTAGACTCTTTTGACACGCGGAAAGCAAATGTCCTGCGCTTCTCCTGAAGTGCGTTAGCCTTCTCAGTAAGGATCGGCTTAATCAGTACGTCGTTCAGTTTCATTGTTTATGCTTTTATGATTACGCAGTTACCGCGTTTTCTTCTTCAGTGAAAATTTTTGCTGCACTCTCCGTGAACACCAGTACATCAGCGTTAACCAGATCATACGTATTCAGGTCAGTCAACAGGGTAGTCAATACGGAAGGAATATTCCTTGAGCTGATGTACACATTGTCATTGTACTCAGGGATCACCACCACTGCTTTCTTGTCAGACACTTTCAGGTTGTCAAGGATCGCAGCAAATTCCTTTGTTTTAGGTGTAGCAAAATGCAGGTCTTCCACAATCATCAGGTTGTTCTCTTTCACCTTTGCACTCAATGCGCTGATCTTGGCCAGATCCTTCACCTTACGATTCAGTTTGAAATCATAGGCATGAGGCTTAGGTCCAAACACAGTACCACCACCCTTATACAAAGGGTTACGGATATTACCCTTCCTTGCTCCACCGGTTCCTTTCTGACGGTGCAGCTTGCGGCTGGCACCTTTCACTTCCGCACGGGTTTTCACCTTGTGCGTACCCTGGCGTTGTGCAGCCAGGTATTGCTTTACAGCGAGATAAACCGCATGTTCATTGGGCTCTACACCAAAGATCTCTTCGGGCAGTTCAATGGTTCTGCCGGTTTTCTCTCCTTTTATATTTAAAACATCTGCTTGCATCGTAATCCTTTTAGTTATTTCTGAATGTATACAATGGAACCATTGTGACCTGGTACAGAACCGTTCACGAGGATGTAATTCTTTTCAGCGAAAATCTTCACCACTTTCAGGCTCTTTACCTTCACCCTGTCACCACCCATGCGGCCAGCCATACGCATACCTTTGAATACACGAGATGCGTCTGAAGAGTTACCAATAGAACCTGGGGCACGCTGACGATCATGCTGACCGTGAGATTGCTCACCCACACCAGAGAAGCCATGGCGTTTTACAACACCCTGGAAACCCTTACCCTTGGAGGTACCTACCACATCAACTTTATCGCCTTCTGCGAAAATGTCAACGGTTACGGTTTCACCGGCATTCTTTTCGATGCTATAATCACGAAATTCTTTAACGACTTTCTTGGGAGTAGAACCTGATTTGGCGAAATGGCCTTTTTCGGCAGCTGTGGAGTGTTTGTCGTTCTTGTCGCCAAAAGCTAACTGGAGCGCACTATATCCGTCGGCCTCCTTTGTCTTTACCTGGGCTACAGTACAGGGACCGGCTTCAATGATGGTGCAGGGGGTCTGCTTTCCATCAGAACTGAAGATGCTGGTCATCCCGATCTTTTTTCCGATAATACCTTTCATATTGTTACAATTTTGCCCCTCCCCGGTTATGAGGACAGTACGGTATGTACCGCTAACTTCAATCCTTGTTTTGCTGCCGACCTTTTCTCTTGTTGCCATCACCTCGATAGCGGAGAAGTACCGGTAGTAAACAAACCTCGAAGGGCTTGTTCATATTTAATTTTCTTCCTTTCAGAAGGTGTTATTTACTTTCAGCGCTCCTACTTCCCTTCCACAACGCAGAAGAAATTGGGAGATGAATAAAAAGAACTATTGGCCTTACGATCAAGCCTTGATCTCAACTTCTACACCGCTGGGAAGATCCAGCTTGCTCAACGCATCCACCGTACGGGAAGAAGAAGTATAAATGTCCAGCAGACGCTTATGCGTGCTGAGCTCAAACTGCTCACGGGCTTTCTTGTTCACGTGTGGTGAACGAAGCACCGTAAAGATTTTCTTCCTTGTAGGCAAAGGAATAGGGCCTGTTACAACCGCACCTGTGCTACGTACTGTTTTTACGATCTTTTCAGCTGATTTATCCACCAGATTGTGATCGTAAGACTGCAATTTTATTCTGATTCGCTGAGACATATGTATAACCCCAAGTTTAATTGGGGATGCAAAAGTATGAGATTATTTGGCTTCAGCCAAAAAAACGCATACTTAATTTGAAAATTTGTCAATTGGATAATGGGGCAATGAATACACTTAAAATGCTGGCAACCAACGCATTGCCGCATTACCGCACTCCCACATTCCCACATTAGAAAATAAAACGCATAAAAAAACCCGGTAGAACCGGGTTTTTTATGCGTTTTATTTTCCTTTCACCTTGGCTATCACCTCTTCCGCAACGTTGTTCGGTGCAGGAGAATAGTGAGAGAACTCCATGGTTGAGGTGGCGCGTCCAGAGCTCAGTGAGCGGAGCTGGGTAACGTACCCGAACATCTCACTCAACGGTACCCTGGCTTTGATCACCTGGGCACCAGCACGGCTGTCCATACCTTCCATGATACCCCTGCGCCTGTTCAGGTCACCGGTTACATCACCCATATATTGTTCTGGTGTAATCACCTCTACTTTCATGATCGGCTCAAGCAAAACGGGCTTCGCCTTACGGGCAGCCTCGCGGAAACCGCCTTTCGCACAGAGTTCAAAAGACATTGCATCAGAGTCAACCTGGTGGTAACTACCATCAAAAATTCTGATTCGCATATGCTCAACAGGATAATTGGCCAGCACGCCATTACTCATGGATGCTTCAAATCCTTTCTGGATCGGTGCAATGAATTCCCTTGGGATAGAACCACCAAAGATGTCATTCACAAACTGCATCTGCTTGCCGGGGTTTTCTTTCATCCACTCTTCTTCAGCGGGGCCGATCTCAAACACGATATCCGCAAATTTACCCCTACCACCCGTTTGCTTTTTCAGTGTCTCCCTATGCTGGATCGTAGCCTGGAAGGCTTCTTTATAGGCAACCTGGGGTGCACCCTGGTTAACTTCTACCTTAAATTCACGCTTCATCCTGTCAACGATGATCTCCAGGTGGAGTTCACCCATTCCGCTCAACACGGTCTGGCCGGTCTCATCGTCCGTTTTCACCCTCAGGGTAGGATCTTCTTCGATCAGTTTACCGATGGCCATACCCATCCTGTCTACGTCAGCTTGCGCCTTCGGCTCAACGGCAATCGAGATTACCGGTTCCGGGATGAACATGTTCTCCAATACTATCGGATGATCTTCGTCACAAAGGGTATCTCCGGTCTTGATCTCTTTAAAACCTACAGCTGCACCAATATCTCCTGCTTCAATGAAATCTATCGGGTTCTGCTTGTTGGCATACATCTGCATGATCCGGCTGATCCGCTCATTCTTACCGCTCCTGATGTTCTTTACATAGGAACCAGCATCGAGGCGGCCGCTATAGCAGCGGAAGAATGCCAGACGTCCTACGAAAGGATCCGTCATGATCTTGAAAGCCAGCGCTGCAAAAGGTTCTTTCGCATCGGGCTTACGTGTGATCTCTTCTCCTGTATCGGGGTTGATACCTGTGATGGCTTCAATATCCACCGGACTGGGCAGATAACGAACTACGCAGTCCAGCATCGTTTGCACACCTTTATTCTTAAATGCAGAACCACAGAGCATTGGAACAATACTCATATCGATGGTTGCTTTCCGGATCGCCGTGTGGATCTCGTCTTCACTGATCGTATTTGGATCATCAAAAAACTTCTCCATCAGGCTGTCATCATACTCAGCTACCGCTTCAATCAACTGGCTCCTCCAATAGTCTACATCTTCCTTCATTTCCTCAGGAATAGGAACTACTTCATAAGTAGCGCCCTGTGTACCTTCCTGCCAGATAATGCCTTTAAGGGTGATCAGGTCAACGATTCCTTTGAAATCATCTTCCGCACCAATCGGCAACTGAAGGGGAACAGATTTCGCACCAAGCATCTCACGCACCTGCTTAACAACGTTCAGGAAGTCAGCACCTGCACGGTCCATCTTGTTCACAAATCCCAAACGGGGAACCTTGTAACGATTCGCCTGACGCCAAACAGTCTCAGACTGGGGTTCAACGCCGTCCACGGCAGAAAACAATGCCACCAGGCCATCCAGTACACGCATAGAACGCTCCACTTCTACAGTGAAGTCCACGTGACCAGGCGTATCAATGATGTTGAATTTGTATTTCTTGGTATCAGGAACTGGCTGACCCTGCTTGGTTGGAAAGTTCCAGAAACAGGTGACCGCTGCTGAGGTAATAGTAATACCCCTCTCCTTTTCCTGCTCCATCCAGTCTGTGGTAGCTGCACCATCGTGCACCTCACCAATCTTGTGAGACATACCTGTATAATACAGGATACGCTCAGTACAAGTGGTCTTACCGGCGTCAATGTGTGCTGCGATACCGAAATTCCTTTGAAATCTTAAGTCTGCCATGACAATTTGGTATTGAAATTTGAGGGTGCAAAGGTAGGAAGAAAATGTGATAATGCGGCAATGCGGTAATGCGACAATGAAAAAAGGCAGCGGATTTCTCCACTGCCCTGGGGTATAGGGAAAAGGGGATTACTCAAAGATGATTCGTTCGGTTTGGACGAAGCCGGTTTCCAGGTCAGTGATCCGCACCAGGTACACGCCCGAAGCATATCCTTTCCGCTGCACGGGGATTTGTGCAGATCTTACCCGCCGTTCTGTCTTCTCCTGTAAAAGTTGTCCGTTGAGTGAGAACAACTGGATCCGCAGATCCCTGGGTTGTTTGCCACTAACAGAAACATATACAGTTTGTGATGCAGGAACAGGATATACCGCAATCCGGCTGTCTGTCCAGTTCAGGGAAATCACATTGCTGTAGCCAACCTGACCCTTCGTGCTTTTCACCTTGATCCGGTAGTAGTTATCTCCGGACACTGGTGCATCATGCAGGAAGGTGTATAGGTTGTCGCCCTGGGGATTCTTCGGTAAAGTAGTACCTACAAATTTGAAAGGACCCGCAGGCGATGTAGCATGTTCCACTTCATATTGTTCTACCTGATTTTCTCCGATGACACTCCACTTCAGCGCTGCTTGCTGTGATTGCCTTTCACCGATAAGCCTGATGTCTTTTGCCGGAAGGATAATACAATTACCCGTCAGGTTAAAACTGGCTTCCCTGTCTAGGCATCCGCCATTCAGGGTCATGGTCACTTTATATAAACCAGTGTCTGCCGGCGACACATCAAATACGGTGTAGCTATTGCTATTGCCGAGGTACACACTGTCTCTCCTATTGGCAGACATTTTATACCAACGATAGTAGGTATTGGGGACATAGTCTACCTGTAACAGGGTTGTTGAAGACATGCATGTGCTGGTTGCAGTCACCACCAGATTTTGTAAGGGCAACACATTGGCGTCATTGAGTGCCGCGTTTCCACAGGCGTCAATGGCCCTCAACCTTACCAGTGAATAGCTCGCACCATTGTTGATGGTAAATACAGGGCTGCTTTGCCAGCCGGTGTTGATCGATGGCAATGCAGGTGTGCTGCCAATGATCTGGTACTGGAAGCTGGGCGCACCTCCACTAATGGCCGCACTAACCGTGAAACTGTTGTTGCTGCACTGGTAAACGGCTGCATTTGCAATTACCGGATAACTGTATGGATTTACCGAAACGGTATCATATACTTTATTGCTACAACCTCCAGGCAAATTATACATCACTACATAAGTACCTGGTTGCAGGTCAATGAAGGTGAATGTTCTGCCCGCCTGGTTAGAGTAGGGTATGTTCACCACTATACCATTCTGGCGGATGATCACAGGAAAAACAGGACCCGTGTTTGAACTCACGGTAACCACAATATCAGAAGATCCGTTAGGCTTCAATCCCGAAGGACAACGTTGTGTGAACTGAATGGCTTTATTAATCTGGCTCAATATCGGTGTCAGCATCTGCGAGCCGGTACGTCCACAATTGTCTATCACTTCAACTCGGTACTGCATTCCCGGCGCGAGTGCAGGCAGGTTCCTGAACTCAACCAGTCCAGCCATGGAAACCACATTACCCACTACATTATTCAATGGATCAAAAACGGTTACAATATAAGGTTGCGATCCATGTTGCAGATCAACCCTGAGGTTGGTCATACCCATTTCACAACCCCCACCGGCGCTGGCCGCAACATCCAAGGGTGGTCTTGATGCCGAGAAGTTTCTCACCAATGGATTTGGATAACATCCATCGATGACCTCTATCGAATATCGTCCATAAGAAAGCCCGGTGAAAATTCCGCTGTCATTGGTAGCAATGATGATACCCGCTGAATCTTTCAGGTTATAGATGGGATTGGTCAATAGGGTTTGACTGTTGAGTGTTGCATCAAAGGTGGCGCAGGTCAGGTTGCTGGTACGCACAGCACCTATAGAAGGCGTAGGCCTTGTTGGATTGAAACACCTGACAATCACGGTATCATAACAGCTGTAATCATTCCTGATCTCCATGCAATACCGTTGGTAACTCAGGCTGTCAAACACTCCTGTTGTATTTGAACCAACAATATTTCCCGAACTATCTTTGAGGGTGAATACAGGATTGGTAATATTCACCAGACCATTGATCCTGACACTGAAGGTTGGACAGGTCATTTGGCTGAAGGATGCAGATCCTCCCGAGGGTCTCGGACGTTGGCCCGTGAAGCAACTTGTGATAGTAGTGTCGTAACAAGTTGGGTCATTGCGCATGGCAATACAATACCTGCCAAAAGGAATATTGGTGAACCGGCCTGTTCTGTTAGAGTCCAACGCAACACCTGCACTGTCCTGAAGAATAAATGTAGGATTGGTAATATTTGAACCGCCCGTGTATGCTGCATCAAAGGTCAAACAGTTTGCATTGCTTTGGGAAACAGCACCTCCTTCTGGTCTTTGCTTTTCTACGGTAATGCATCGCTGAATGGTAGTGTCATAACAATTGGGATCATTGATGATCCTGATACAATAACGGCCATACGGCAGATCAGAGAAAGAACCTGTGCCATTACAACCCAAAGAATTGCCGGAGCTGTCAAACAAACAGTATTGCGGGTTGGTCAGGTTTTGCCTATCTGCCACATCCAGCCGGATGACATCACAGTCACGGATAACCGAAAGATTGGTTCCCACCGATGGGATGGGTGGTGTACCCGTGAAACACTGTACAATCGTTGTATCAAAACAAGACGCGGCATTCACTACCCTGATGCAGTAGTCGCCATACAACAATCCGTTAAACACTCCTGTAGCATTGGATTCAATCTGAAGACCGTTGTTCCACAAGGAATATACCGGTGAACTCAGGTTGGTTTGTCCGGTCATCGCTACATCAAAACCTGTGCAGGATCTGTTGGTGATGGATACGTTTGCGCCCACTGATGGAACCAGTGGTTGCACATCCACTACACGAACAATCGTAGTATCATAGCAACCGTCTGTGATCCGTACTTCATACGTACCATTGGCCAGATTATTGAACCGTCCGGTATTGTTACAAGTCAGCTGAATATTGTTTTGGAATATGCAGAATCGGGGATTGGTGAAATTCATAAGTCCGGTGATCTGCACATTGAATCGTGCGCAATTCACCCTGGTAATAACCGGCGATGCGGTTACGTCTGGTATCGGATTGACCAAACTGAAGTTTCTGCGGATGAGGGTATCATAACACAGGTCCCGTATCTCAACTGTATAGTTGTCTTGTGGAAGGTCACTGAAAACACCGGTGGTGTTGCAAGCAAGTTGTGTATAGTTTACATCGAACAAACAAAACTGCGGGTTGGTCATATTCACCACACCGGTCACCCTGGCCGTGAATACATCACAAACGGTAGCGGATATGGTAACATTCGCGTCAACTGCAGGCTTGAAGGTATTGATCCAAGGAACAGAAGATACATTTCCACAGCCGTCTTTTACAACAAGTGTGATGGCCCTTCGGTTACCGATGTCTGCCGTGAAATTGGACGAGGCATTCCAGACGGTATCATTCAACCCACTTACCCATCCATATTGGAAAGTCTGGAAAACACTGTCTGGCGTAACATTTCCACGGCTATCCATGAGCTCAATGGATAGGTTGGCCGTACTGCAGGATGCCATGCTTCCTGCAGATGCTTCTATCCACCAATCATAAGGAAGGATGGTGACACGGCGGGTTTGGATACCACCGCAGGAATCCTCCATCCTAACAGCATAATCGCCAGGTGCGAGATTGGGGAAAAACCCGGTATCATTAGATCTTCCAAGATCTGAAGCTTGCGGAGCAGTGACGATGGTGAACCAGAATTGCTGGCGTCCGCCCGTGATGTCAACGGCGCGCATGCTGCCATTGATGGCATTTTTACAGCTGATGTTATTGGCCAGTAAAGAGAAACGGGGATCTTCATAACTGCCGCTAATAGTTACGCTATCCAGTTGCTTTACACAACCATTGATAAAGTCTTGCACATACACGGTATACGTTCCCGGGGTGAGACCGGAAATGGAATTGGACGAAGTATAAGAGATATTGATAGGACCCGTTACGCGGTAGTTGAACTGACCAGATCCGCCGGTTGCGGAAATGGAAATAATACCCGTAGCGGTGCAGCGGGATTCGAGGGTCTGGGCGGTGACCTGGACGGTGTTACAGTTTCCGGTTGGTTGGGCATTCACCCAAAGACCCAGTACCATACACAACAGCACGATAATCAACCTCGCGGATGGATATTGGATTCGGTTCATAGGACAATGGTTTGGTCTATCAAAAGATAACTACCCTATAAAACGCCGGAAATTCTCCTGAAGTATGTCACTAACTAAAAACCAGCAAATGAGCAATTGAACCATCGGACCATTGAACCATTGTACAAATGCTCAATGGTCCAATTGCCCACCTGCCAAATAAAAGGGCCGTCTCACGAAATGAGACGGCCCGGATATATTTACGCGAATGTATAATCAGATTCTAAAGTGGGCGAATGCCTTGTTGGCTTCCGCCATCTTATGGGTATCTTCTTTCTTCTTGAAAGCACCACCTTCACCTTTGCTTGCTGCAACGATCTCATTGGCCAGTTTATCAGCCATGGAACGGCCGTTACGGTCGCGGGAGAAGCGGATCAGCCATTTGATGGAAAGAGAAATCTTCCTGTCTGGGCGAACCTCAGAAGGGATCTGGAAAGTGGCACCACCAATACGGCGGCTCCTTACTTCAACGGCAGGAGAAACGTTGGACAACGCTTTTCTCCACACTTCGTATCCGTCTTCGCCAGTGATCTTGGCAACTTTATCCAGTGCATCGTAGAAGATGGTCAGAGACGCACCTTTTTTGCCCTGCCACATCAGGTTGTTTACAAAACGGGACACCATTTGATCGTTAAACTTAGGATCTGGTGCGATGGGCAATTTCTTGGCTCTTGCTTTCCTCATTGATATTCAAATTTGTATGGAGGCTTATTACTTCTTAGCTTTTTCACGTTTGGTACCGTACTTAGAACGGCTTTGCTTCCTGTCTTTCACACCGGCAGTATCCAGACTACCCCTTACGATATGGTACCTAACACCTGGCAAATCTTTCACACGACCGCCACGGATCAGCACGATGGAGTGTTCCTGAAGGTTGTGACCTTCACCGGGGATATAAGCGATCACCTCAACTTTATTGGTCAGGCGCACTTTGGCAACCTTACGCAATGCTGAGTTTGGCTTTTTGGGAGTAGTCGTGTAAACACGGGTACACACTCCCCTGCGCTGCGGACAGGCATCAAGTGCCCTCGACTTGCTTTTCGCCCTGATGATTTCTCGTCCTTTTCTTACTAACTGCTGAATAGTAGGCATTCGTGTCCAGATTTTTAAACGGGAGGCAAAGGTAGGGGATTTTTTTTGCTGAGCAAAAAAATTCAATTAGAAAATTAGACAATGCGGCAATGCGGCAATGAGGGGTTAGCGGACAGGGTACATCCAGCCGAAACGGTCTTCCACTTTTCCTTCCCGGATGGCGTCAAGTCTGCGTTTCACCTCGGGAGCTGCCTGCCAGGTCTCGGTCTTGAATTCCATCACTACATCTTTATACCTCAACTCTTTAATATATGATATGGTGGCTGCCGTACCGGTTCCAAAGGCTTCCTTCAGCTCACCGGAGCGGTATGCCGCAATAATCTCATCAATACTCAACCCTCGCTCCTCTACCCTGTACCCTATTTCTTCCAAAAGAGTAATGGTGCTGGCCCTCGTAACGCCATCTAAAATAGTGCCCTGGCCCAGGTCAGGCGTGATGGCTTTATTGCCGATGATAAAGAACACGTTCATCGTACCAATCTCCTGTACATACTTATGTTCCAGGGCATCGGTCCATAATACCTGATCGTACCCTTTCTTCCGGGCCTCCGCAGTGGCCAGCATGGCCGCGGCGTAGTTTCCGGCTGTTTTTGCAAATCCTACGCCACCCGCAACGGCACGGACATAATGTTCCTCTACGTAAATGCGCATCGGTGCCACATAATATGGTCCGGTAGGCGACAGGATGATCATGAATTTGTATCGCTCAGAAGGCTTCACCCCAATGACCTCATCGGAAGAAAACATAAATGGCCGGATGTACAGGGAATGGTCCGCTTTATTTGGGATCCAGCTGCTGTCCAGTTTCACCAGTTCCCGCATCCCATCGATAAAAATTTCTTCCGGGACGGCAGGCATTTGCATGCGCTCAGCAGAAATATTGAACCTTCGGAAGTTATCCTGGGGGCGGAAGATAAAAGCTTCACCCTGCTGGTTTTTATAGGCTTTGATGCCTTCAAAAATCGACTGTCCATAATGCAGGGCCGCCAGGGAAGGCGCCATCAGCAAGGGCTGGTAGGGCTTGATCTCCACCGTTCCCCACTTGCCATTCTCATAATCCACTTCCAGCATGTGGTCACTAAAATACTTACCAAAGGGCAGGTTTTCCAGGTTGATATCGGCCAATTTGCTTCTTTCAACACGCGTAATCTGAACTTCCGGCAATGCGATCATATTTCAGCTAAATTTGCTACAAAGAAACAAAAAAACTAACAATCATTAGTTTTATGGATGACCCCAATAACACAAGGATTTTACCCTCCCAAGTTATGGACTGGTATCCCCATGGCATTTATCTCATTCCGGAAGGGGGCGCCCCGGCTCCCGCCAAAAAGGGATTGGCCAGAAAGAGATACCTGGCCCTGAGCAGGGAAGCGGTGGCCGGGGAAACCCTTGAGCTCCTGACCGGCATTATTCAGGCCTGTAAAATTGACCTGGGCGATTTGCATATCCTGCAGTGGGACAATAAAGAAGGATATGTTTCCCTCATAGAAAAAACGGAGTCTGTGTTTGTGTTGCTGTTTGGTGTGGAACCTGCCGACATTGACCTGCCCTTGGTTTTCCCCCATTTTCAGACGCAGACCTTTGCTGGTGCCACCTGGGTGGCCTCTCCGGACCTTCATATCCTTCAAAACGACCGGCTGATGAAATCCAAATTATGGCTCTGCCTTAAACAAGCCTTTTCCATTTGATATGCGAACACTGATTTTTGCGACCAACAATGATAACAAAGCGAAAGAGATCCGGGCAGCGCTGGGTGGAGACTGGGAGATCAAAACGCTCAGGGAGGCGGGGATAGAGATTGATATTCCGGAGCCGCATGACACGCTGGAGGCCAATGCCATGGAAAAATCTGTTGTGATCAGGGATCTGACGGGCATGGACTGCTTCAGTGAAGACACCGGTCTTGAAGTAGATGCGCTTGGCGGAGCGCCTGGTGTAAAAAGCGCCAGGTATGCCAGCGAGGGAAGGGATTTCAGCGCCAATATCTCAAAATTATTGCAAGGGCTGGAAGGCCAGCAAAACCGGAAAGCGCAATTCCGTACGGTGATCTCATATGTACAAGGCGGCCAGGAATGGCAGTTTGAAGGCATTTGCACCGGCAGGATCATTGAAATCCCAAGGGGTACAGATGGATTTGGATATGATCCAGTTTTTGTACCCGATGGCGATACCCGTACCTTCGCAGAAATGACGATGGCAGAAAAGAATACCTTCAGCCATCGGAAAAAAGCACTGGACAAACTGATTCGTTTCTTGCAAACGCAATGACAAGGGCAGGCTACGCAAAAACATAAAAAATTCATGGCAGGAGACAACCCTCTGGTATCGGAAAGCGACTTAATCCTGGGCAGCATAAGGGGAGACAGGCGTATGCAGGAACTGCTGTACAAGACCTATTCTCCCAAGATGTACGGTGTCTGTTTACGGTACGCCGGAAATCCAGATGACGCCCAGGATATATTACAGGAAGGATTTGTAAAGGTTTTTAAGAACCTGAACCGTTTCAGGGGTGACGGAAGTTTTGAAGGATGGATCCGGAGGATTTTTGTCAATACTGCCATCGAACACTACCGACGGAAAGTGAACATGTACCCTGTTACTGAAAACCAAGAAAATACCATAGAAGACAAAGACTGGACTGCTTTTGACCGGCTGGCCCTGAAAGATTTACTGGAGATCATCCAGGAGCTCTCTCCGGGTTACAGAACGGTTTTCAACATGTATGTAGTTGAAGGGTACACACACAGGGATATTGCCGATATCCTTGGCATCAGCGAAGGCACAAGTAAATCGCAGCTGGCCAGGGCAAAGGCAATCCTCCAGAATGTGATCAAGGGTAAAAAAAGAGTCCAATAAAAAAACGAGCCAGTCATGGAATGGAAGAAAAACCTTTTTGATTATCAGGCGCCGCCGCCGCCAAACGCGTGGGAGCAGATAGCTTCAGAACTGGCCCAAGATGCGCCTTCAACGCTTCGGGAAGAACTCTATCAATACGAAGCCGCTCCTCCCCCATCATCATGGGACGCTGTTGTAAGTCAGCTGAATGAACAAGAAGTTTCACCTGCTAAAGTCAGAAAGATCTGGTACCAAAGACCATGGACGGTAGCTGCTGCGGCAGCCATCGCTGCGGTTATTTTCGGCATAGGATACAACAACAACAAATCGGCCAACAACGCCGGATTGGCATCTGCCGTGATGGACCCGATTTCCGGAACCCAGGCTTCTGCTACAACTACCGCTGAAGTGCCAGAACCAGATCCCCTGATAACAGCCATGAAAAACAAAGACAACAATTACATCTATTTCACAACCGCTTCCGGAGAAGCCAAACGCCTCTCCTATAAACTGCAACACCTTCTTCCCGCTATCAAGGAAAACAAAGCAAACAAAACACTGAGTGCATGGACCAGCATGCTGGAATCCTCACCAGCTGCTGCTGGTGGCAGTTTTTTTGACATTGTGGAGATGGTGAAAACGATGGAGCAACAGAAGAACTGATCACAGGCCCCAGATCCTTCGGCTTTCATTGGCCTGGATCACCAGCATGTCTTCTCCATTAGCAATGGTGGCCCCTTGCGCCGCTCCTTTCTCCAGGAATTTCGTCGCCGCAGGATTATACACGAGATCATACAGATAGTGCCCCTGCCCGATAGCCCCATATTGAATATTCGGGTATTCGTCTACGTTAGGAAACATACCCAGTGGCGTAGTGTTGATGATCAACGGGTGGGTAGCGATGGTTTCATCCGTGAGTGATTGGTATGCAATGGTTTCATCCAAGGAGGTGCGACTTACTTTTGTGTAAGGAATACCCATTTTCCGGAGTACATACCATACTGCTTTGGCAGCGCCACCTGTGCCGAGCACAAGGGCACGGTCATGCGAAGAATTTAAGTGTTTCAACAGGCTCTGTTCAAACCCGATCACGTCTGTATTATGCCCTGTCCAGATTCCTTCTTTGTATTGAATGCAATTGCACGCCCCAATTTCCTTCACCGCCGCTGACACCTGGTCCAGATATGGAATGACCTGTTCCTTATAAGGGATCGTAACATTGATCCCTTCGAGATCTTCGGTGGATTGCAAGGCCCGAAACGCCTTAATGGATGATATCGGGTAATTGTTATAGACTGCGTCTATCCCTTCCGCGGCAAACCGCTCGGTAAAAAATTTTTTTGAAAAGGAATGCGTCAATGGATACCCGATCAGGCCAAACTTCCGTGTCATGCCTTGGCGTTATCCAGGAAGAGGTGGAAGGTATCGCCACGAAGGCCGAGGCGCATGGTCTCCAGAGGGATCACTTCAGTAGGCGCAATATTTCCGAGGTTCACATTGGCACCCAGCAGCTCAATGAAATACAACTGTTGTGCTTTCTGTGGTGCTTCCCAAATGATTTTTTCACCAGGGATCTGTGTGAGGATCTCCTGCACCAGTCCTTCTCTCACCTCGCCACTGCCACGGTAAATACCCACATTACCCGCTTCGCGGGCTTCCGCGATGACATAGGTTGAACCGGCTTCCAGTTCTGCACGCATCAGCTCAATCCATTTATAAGGAGGGATGATGTGTGCTGCATCTTTACTTCCCACTTCACTCAATACGGTTCCGTGCTTGGTCAGCTTCTCAATGTATCCGCATTTCTCTGCATGGGGAATGGTGATGGAGCCATCACTCACTTCCACATAATCAATACCATAGTCTTTACAGACACTGATGTAATCATTGAACTGGTTCCGGATCAGGAAAGCCTCAAACAGGGTTCCGCCGAAATAGATCGGGAGATCATATGACCTGTATAATTCGATCTTCTCACGCAGTGCAGGTGTCACAAAAGAAGTCCCGAATCCGAGTTTCACAATATCCACATGAGGATGGCAGGCGCTCAGAAAATTCCGCACCTCCTCTGTGCTTAATCCCTTATCCATCACCATCGTTAAACCATTCTTTCTTGGTTTGAGCATACGATCAGGGATCTGGGAAAGATTAAAATTCATATTGGAAGTTTTAAACAGCGGCAAAGGTAGTTATTTCAGTTCGCAGTTTGCAGGTCGCAGGTCGCAGATTTTCCCCAACCTTCAACCTTCAACCTGTTATTTTCTCCGCGCACGCGCAATGACGTCAACTACCCCCTGGTCTTGCAGGATGACGGGATTTAATTCGATGAATTTCTTTAATAATTTGGGCGCCTTGTGTAAGGCCTCCGCCAGCAAGAGCAGACCTTCTTTCTGTTTACCCAATGCAAGTGCGATGGCTGCCTTGTAGTAGATAAATAAGGGCTTACTTCCAGTTTTGGTTTCGGCAATCGCTACCTGTACTGAGGCTTCTTCAAATAATGCCGACGAAAAAAGACAACGGATCAGCGATTCCCACCCGGCAATATTCCGCGATCTGTACTGCACCACCACCGTAAAATAATGAATGGCATCTTTCATTCGGCCGAGCTTCATATAACAATTGCCCATGGCCAGATTGAACTCGGTTTGTGTTCTGCCGATCTGCAGGGCCTGTTCCAGATACTTGATGGCCTGTAGCCAGTTTTCTTCATTCATATACGTGCCCGCCACTTTATACAAAAGCTTGGCATCCTCCTGATTGAGGTGTGAGGCTTTGCGATAATAAAACCTCGCCTGTGCATAGTTCCTGATCTTATCATAACAGTGACCGATCGCTTCATAGATCACATCTTCAGGCCTTGCCAGTTCAATGACCCGCTCCAGGGCTTCAATCGCGTCTTTGTATTTCCGCAAACGGATATATGCATCTGCCATGTTCCGGTATGCATAATCGAATTTTTCGTTGATGGCGATGGCGTACTTATATGCATCGATGCTTTTCTCGTACAGCTTCAAACCCTGATAAGAAGCGGCCAGGTTGAACCAAGCCAATTCACTGTATGGATGTTCCTCGATGATCGACAGGTGTAAGCGGATGCTCTCTTCGTTCCTACCCGTAAAATCTGTCCAGAAACAAATTTTGTATAGCGCCTCTTCATTGGTAGGCTCGTGCTCCAGGATAAGCTTCAGGCAGTCAAATATTTTATCGAACTCCTCGTAATCATCATAAACATCTGCAAGTTCAAACAGGAGGTTGATCCTGTCTTCCCCTTCAAACTTGGCTATCGCCTCTTCAAGCAATTCCACCGCCTTATCTTGCTGGTCCAATGCCAGAAAAGCATCAGTCTTCAGGATGTATACATCGATGTCAGAACTGTCCATGATATAGGCCTGATCCAGCAGATCAAGGGCCTCATAATATTTGCGGGAAGCGATGAGCAGGTCTGCTTTCTTGACCATCAGGGCACCTGAGTAGGGGAACTGCTCCAGACCCATTTCTACGGCTTCCAGGGCCTTGGGAAGGTCATCCATGTCGTCAAAATGGTCCACAATCCGCTCGAAACTCTCCTCGTAGAGGAAACTGTGGCTGCGACCGGCTTTCAGGTTTTCAAATTGGCGGAGGATTTCACGTATATCTTCATGCTCTTCACGGTAAGGATTTTCGCTCATGTTATATAGGTTATTGTAATTTAAGCGTTTATTCCCCTGAAAACGGGCATTCCCCGAACAATTTATCCCCCTGGACGGTAATTTTTGTTAATAAAAGGATAAATGGCTATAATTTCTGGAATAGTTTTTGTTAATTTTGTGGCATGAGTGTGAATACCAAAATAAATACTGGTAAGATCTTAAAACTGGCTTTGGCTTTTGTGGCCATTGTAGCAGTGGCTCATTACGGCTTTGCCGTTGATGGAACACAAGGTGGTACTAAATCCACCAAGGTTTATTCTACCATCAAAACAAATCTCAACTTTTCTTTGAAGACGCTGTACAGCACTTCTAATCCAAAGAATCGCCAGATGAAAAGGGTTCCATCGATGTCTGGTAATTATTCTCTCGTTTATTTCCAGAAAGGAAATCAGACATGGGTAACACCACAGCGTGGTGGTTCCAAGCTCCTGCAGAAGTTCAAAACTCCTTCACGCTAATATCTAATGACTGTTGTTAATTGTTAATTGCCAATTGTCAATTGTCAATTGTCAATTGTTAGATTTCATGCCTTCTTCATACGTCATTTCCCTGTAACCAGATGTAGGAATCTCAAATCGTTGTATAGGCACAGGATCAAAGCTGACCCTGCTTGCCGCGTACCTGACCTTGATGTTGGAAACCGTTGATTCAAACTCCAACGGAACACCGGGAAGATTTTTAAATTGGGCATCATAATCCCTGTTCTCCACCCTGATTTCTGTAGTATAGAACACAGTGAAGCTTGAGCCATCAGCCAATTTTCCGATGGCCTGTTCACAATTGTATCCTGCAATCTTTTTCGTCTCGCCGGTTTT
Source organism: Sphingobacteriales bacterium (assembly GCA_046317915.1). Lineage (GTDB taxonomy): Bacteria > Bacteroidota > Bacteroidia > Chitinophagales > Chitinophagaceae > Pollutibacter. The sequence goes on along the minus strand of JBKCVJ010000006.1, from coordinate 18,260 downwards.
GGTAAATACGATGCCATCGTATTTTTTATTCCTGTCTATCCAGTTTTGCCTGTTCATCCGTATCAACAGTTTCTGTGCGCCAAATTCACGCATGATCACACCATTACCGGTGCGACTATCATAAAGAGTGATTGAACTACCAATAGCACTTTTCAGTTCTGACCTGGAGTGAGATCCCTTGATCAATACAAGCGCCGTGGCACCATCAAAAACATCGGCCATCTTGGGATCATTGGTGCCAGTCTGCACAGACACATCGTATTGGATCGTCCCTTCAGAAAGAAGCTTTTGTGCCTGGGTTTGAACAGCCATCCCAAACATCACCAACACCATCACGAATATGCTCTTTTTCATATCTGGTAAGATTGATAAACTAAAGGCCAGGTTGCCTGAATATTGTTAAAGCTACTACTTCTTCGTCTTCTTCTTCATGTCCTCCAGCTTCCGCTGTTGATCCTGCATGGATTCAAGGCGATCCTGCCATTTGGGCTTTGATCGGGGCTTTTTCTTATTCTCTTCGATCTGCGCGAGGATCTTTTCGTGATTGATGATATAGTTCTGGATCACATATTGCAACAACAGCGTGATCACGTTTGAAACAGTGTAATACCATGTCAATGCCGAAGGAAGGCTATTGAAGATACCCAACAGCATGATCGGGAAAATGTAGGGCATGTACTTCAGCATCGGATTATCCTGATCCGGCGTCATGCTCATACTATATATCGAAATCAACAAACTTGTCACCACAGCAAGAATGGTGAACAAGCTCAAGTGGTTTCCGATGAATGGAATATTGAATCCCCAGGTGATGATATGATCATAAGAAGAAAGGTCCTGGCTCCACCAGAAGGCCTTACCTCGCAGGTCTATCTCTGCATTAAAGAAGGAGTATAACGAGAAGAAGATCGGGATCTGCAACAATGCAGGAATACAGCCGCCCAAAGGATTCACACCGGCTATACGAAACAGTTTCATCTGCTCCATACTGTAAGCCTGTTGATCGTCTTTGTATTTCTCTTTCAGCGTTGCCAGTTCCGGCCTCAGGGCCTTCATTTTGGCACCACTCAGATAAGAGGTGTACACCAGAGGCGAGGTCACCAAACGGATGATGATCGTTAACAATGCAATCACCAGTCCATAGCTCTTGATGAATCCCGAAAACAGATTGAATACCGGCATGATGATCAGCCGGTTGATGTATTTCACAAAAGAATATATCCCCTGCCCCAGGTTCACGATATCTTCCATCCCATACTTTTTCAGGGTAGGATAATCGTTGGGACCGTAGTAGAATTTCAAAGGAATGCTTGCATTTGCACCGGCTGGTAAGGCCAGTTTAAGGTCACCCGATGCATCAGCTACCCAATGGGATGTATCATCCTCTCCGGGCATCTTAATATTCATTTCCGCATAGGAGAATCCATTCTCGGCAATGATGGTATGGTTGAAAAACTTCTGTTTGAGGGATACCCACTTTACATTCTCTTCAAACTTTTTAGAGAGCCCGTCCTTCATCGTGAAATAATCGAATCCTTCATTGGTAGTATATACGTTCAACTGGCTTTCGCGTTTCTCTCCTGCCAAATCACGCTCCTGTTGTTTGGCCTTGATCTGCCAGGAAAGATCCAATGTTTTCTTGCCGATCAGTTGGTCAGCACGATTGATGGTGATGTCTGCGTTCACCATGTACTCATCCTTCTTCAGCGTGTAGGTATGGGTGATTGACCTTCCGGTGGAATCAGACAATACAAAACTGATGGACTGACTACTGTCACCTTGCTGGGTTACTTTGCCGGTGGCAAAAAACAGGTCACCCGTTTCTGCAGTATTGGTGGATCCGGTATTGATCCGATAGGAAAGTTTGTCGGTCTTAGAACCTGCCAGTGTAACCGGTGAACTGTCCACAGAAAGGTATTTTTTCAGCTGCACATAGGCGGGCTGACCTCCTTTATTTGTGAACCCTATTTTAAGAAGGTTATTTTCAAGAACCGTGATCTCTTCAGTACCCAGAGAAGCGGAAACAAACTGACCTGCGGCGGCCACTCTGGCGGATGAATCTGCCCGAAGGGAATCAATGCGTACGGCTGCAGGATCTGCTTTGGGCTTCAGCGCAGCCAGGGAATCTTCAATCCTTTTCTGCTGGGCCACGTGGTCTTTCTGGGCCTGGCTATTAAAGAAGAAATAGCCGAATAACAACAATGCCAGCAGCACAAAACCAATCACCGAATTTCTGTCGAGGTTCATTTATTCCAAAATTGAGTCGCAAATATAGTCATTATGCAATTAGTCAATTAGCAAGTGCGGTAATGCGGCAATTGACGCTTCGCGAGGCATTGGGCATTGGGCACAAGGCATTGCCGGCGTGCACGTAATCACTCGGAGTAACTGCGGGCGCGCCGCAACGCACGGCCGCGCCTTCCTACATTGCCGCACTGCCGCATTGTCAAATTGCCGCATTTGGCGGCTAAATCTTTTCTTTCTGCAGCACTGAGGTTCTGACAGACGCTTTCCTCTCCGCAAACTCCTTAGCTGCATTCACAAATCCAATGAACAGGGGGTGGGGATTTTCTACCGTGCTTTTGAGTTCAGGGTGATATTGCACGCCCACAAAGAAGGGATGATCCCTCAGTTCCACGATCTCGACGAGGTTGCTTTCCGGGTTGGTACCGCTGGTGACCATGCCGGCCTGAACATATTGATCCAGGTACTTATTATTAAATTCCCATCTATGACGATGGCGTTCTGAAATGAGGTTGCTGCCATAGGCTTTGCTGGCCAGGGAACCGGGTGTAATTACACAGGGATACGAACCGAGGCGCATGGTGCCGCCCTTTGCCGTCACTTTCTTTTGCTCTTCCATGAGGTCGATAACCGGATGCGGCGTATTGGGATCCATCTCAGTTGAATGCGCATCAAGATGAAGAACATTGCGACCAAACTCAATAACAGACATTTGCATACCCAGACAAATGCCAAAGAACGGCAACTTGTTTTCCCGCGCATATTTTACAGCGAGGATCTTGCCTTCAATACCGCGATGGCCAAATCCGGGAGCCACAAGCAGTCCGTCGAGGTTGGATAATTTCTCATCCACATTCCCTTCCGTGATGAACTCACTATGGATATTGATCACTTCCACCTTGCATTCATTTATGGCACCGGCGTGTACAAACGCCTCCAGGATGGATTTATAAGCATCCTGCAATTCAATATATTTACCGATGAGGCCGATGTTCACCTTTGCTTTCGGATACTTTAGTTTATCCAGGAACTCTTTCCATTTGCTGAGCTCAGGCTCCTGGTACTGCGTGATGTTCAGTTTCTTCAGGCAGATCACATCCAGCTTCTCCCGCATCATGATGAGGGGTACTTCATAGATGGATGCTGCATCCGCAGCTTCAATCACCGCCTCTGTTTTTACATTACAGAACAAGGCGATCTTCTGGCGAAGTTCAATAACAAGCGGACGTTCCGTTCTGCAAACAATGATATCCGGATGTACCCCATTCTCACTCATCATCTTCACACTATGCTGGGTGGGCTTTGTTTTCAGCTCCTTTGCGGCCTTCAGGTACGGCACCAATGTGAGGTGAACCACCAGGCAATCTTCTTCTTCCAACTCCCACTGCAACTGACGTACCGCTTCAATGAAGGGCAGGCTCTCAATATCACCAACGGTTCCACCGATCTCTGTGATCACAATATCGTATCCTGCATTGCCCAGCAATTTCATCCTGCGCTTAATCTCATCCGTGATATGCGGGATCACCTGCACGGTCTTGCCGAGATAGGCACCTTCACGCTCCTTGTTGATGACCGTCTGGTAGATCTTACCGGTGGTCACGTTGTTGGATTGTGAAGTGAAAATATTCAGGAATCGCTCGTAATGCCCAAGGTCCAGATCCGTCTCTGCACCATCTTCGGTTACATAACATTCGCCATGCTCGTAGGGGTTCAGCGTACCGGGATCCACGTTAATGTAAGGATCAAATTTCTGGATGGTTACCTTAAGCCCCCTGGCCTGCAACAATTTAGCCAGCGATGCTGAGATAATACCCTTACCCAATGAAGAAGTTACCCCGCCGGTAACGAAGATGTATTTTGCCATAATTAATGAAAGTTGGAGACCCGGAATGAGTGCGCGAAGTAATTCCTGAAGGTCATGCAAACTTAATATTTATATCGACGATGAAAAAATTTAACCGTTTGCCTCCTGTGGATAACTCGATTTGTTTCAGGTAGTTACCGCATTCTGTCTTTATCAGCTACAATATGGCCTTCTGCCGCACGTTAGAACCGGTATGCGTTGTCTGCTGACCGCAGTAGCCCTTAGCCTGATCATTGTAAATCAGGGTTTTGCGCAATGAGAAACAGGTGGGGCTATCTGGAAAGGCTTGATATTCTCCTCCCTTCAGGTCTGGCGCGCCTACAGTTCTCCCGCTTCAAACACAACTTACTTCAAATTAAGCCAGGCTTTGGACTCTAATATTTTTCATGTTCGTGTGGATAATATTCGGGGCGATCTCTTCAATTGAAAGTCGCAGAACCTAAAGGGCTATTTCAATGGCGTGGAAGTACCGACAGATTTTAAGGACCCCGTCAATGGCGCAACCGTTTCGGGAAACACCATCAGTGGCGGCAGCACCACCAGAGGAGCTAGCCAGTCATCCATGCGCGTTTTCTTTCATAGTCCGGTGGATAGTATTGTGGTGCGACAAGCATCCTGGAGCGACTGGATCATTGCAGAGCAGCAGATGCAATGCAATACAGTGCTCCCCGCGCTGATCAACCGTTGGTCCGCTACCCGTAACGGGAACGATGTAGACCTCCACTGGAGCATGCTAACGGAAACGAATATCCGAAATTTCATCGTGCAGCATGCCACGGATGGCCTGCACTTCAAAGACATCGAAGTAGTACCCGTGGCAACTTCAAAAAACTATTTCTACATGCATGAAAACGCCGGAGAGGGTAAGCAGTACTACCGGTTACTGATCAATTTCAACTCCGGCGAGAAACAATGGAGTGCCGTCAAACTGGTGCCGGCCCTACCCGCCAAAAGCATTCGCATCTATCCTAATCCAGCCACACAGAATACAACGCTACATCTGCCATCTTCGGATACGGAGATCAGGATCTGGGACGGACGTGGTCAGTACTAAAAACAGGCACCAAATGATGCGCGGTCGGCTGGTGGTGCAATAAAAAAACCTCCTGGGATCAGGAGGTCTTTAATGGGTTAGTCAGTACAGTAACTTTCCATTAAAACGTAAACATCTGCTATTAATTGTTTTATCGGTCGCTGATCTTCTCGTAACTCGCCGCAATCCCCTTGATCAATGAAGAACTAAATCCCCTATGTTCCATTTCATTCAATCCCGCGATGGTACATCCTTTCGGTGTTGTCACTTTATCGATCTCCTGCTCCGGATGCCTACCCGTTTGGATCAATAATTCCGCCGCACCTTTAACCGTTTGCGAAGCGATCAATGATGCTGTTGCGGCGTCAAAACCGATCTCGATCCCACCCTGGATATTCGCGCGGATAAAACGCAGTGCATATGCGATGCCACAGGCACCCAGCACTGTTGCAGCATCCATGAGTTTTTCATCAATAGACACTACCCTACCCAACTGATTGAACAGATCGTCTACATATTGCGTTTGTTCATCGTTGGTGTTTCGGGAACAAACACAGGTCATGCTTTCCTGGATCGCGATCGCCGTGTTGGGCATGGCACGTACAACGGCCATCTTCTTGCCAACATGGTGTAACAATTCTTCCAGCGAGATCCCTGTGACTACCGAAACCAACAAATGTTTTGGGGTGAGTTCATTTTTAAATCCTTCAATCACATCTGCTACCTGAAAGGGCTTCACGGCAAGGATCACGAAATCCGCATAACGCACCGCTTCACTATTGTTATCGCCCACAAGGATACCCTTCTCTTCCAAATGCTGGATCGTCTTGATGTTCCGCTTGGTCACCATGATGTGCTCAGGCAGTGTGAACCCACTCTTCACCAATCCTTCTGCAATGGCCGTTCCCAGGTTTCCTCCTCCGATGATCGCAATCTTCTTGTTCATAACATTCGTGTTTACATGGCAGACAGTGCAGACTCTGCTGATTCAGCAGAAAGGTATTTCTCGATGGCAGTATCGTACAATGTTTTCCACTCTAAAATATGTCCCCAGTCTTCTCCGTCTATTTGTATGGACCCGGCTGTCACTTTTCCAAGTGATTCAAACAACATACCCTGTGAGGAAAGGGATTGTTCAAACGCGTTTACATGTTCCGGAGAAACAGATACCACCACGCGGCTCTGCGCCTCTCCAAACAACCATGCATCTTTGCGCACACCCACAGCAGAGGTAACATTGAATCCGAGGGACCTGTTAAATCCTGCTTCACATAGCGTGATGAACACACCGCCTTCACTGACATCGTGCGCAGCATTGATCGTTTTAGCCTGGATAAGTCCGGCAATGGCATGTTGCAATTGAAACTCCTCGTCCAAATCAAAATCAGGCGCGGGCGAATATTCCACACCGCAAATCTTGTGGAGGTACTCAGAAGAGTTGATGCAGTTTCGGCTTCTTCCCACCAGGTAAAGATGATCACCAACTGCTTTGAAGTCGAGCGTCATCTTATTGTTGATATCCTCTAATGAACCCACCATACCGATGGTTGGAGTTGGGTACACCGGCCCATCAGGACCCTGGTTGTAAAAGCTCACGTTACCGCCCGTTACCGGCGCGTCAAATTTCTTACACGCTTCGCCCATACCCTTGATGGCATACACGAATTGATAGTATACTTCGGGATCAAATGGATTGCCGAAGTTGAGACAGTTGGTCACACCCAATGGCGTACCACCAGAACAAACAATATTCCTGGCCGCTTCACTCACGGCAATCATACAGCCCACAAATGGATCAGCAAAAACATAACGACTGTTGCAGTCAGTAGTGACGGCTAATCCTTTTCGTGTACCCTTCACCGATACCACAGCTGCATCAGAAGGTTGATTGGTGGATGAATTGCCTGTGCCCACCATACTATCATACTGTGTATAGATCCAGCGTTTGCTGGCGATATTGGGAATGCTGATGATCTTCTCTGCAGTGGCTTTGAGATCTTTAGGAACCGGAACCGATGCCGGATCAAATGCCTTGATCTTTGCGAAGTACGCAGGTTCGCGATACTCGCGGTTGTTTTGCGGGGCACCGCCACCCAGCACTAAACTTTCGGCAGGGATCTCGGCTTCCAGTTCCCCGTTCATATAGAAACGAAGCATTTTATCATCTGTCACCACCCCGATCTGCGAACAAGGGAGGTCCCATTTTTCAAATACTTCCAGCACTTCTTTCTCCCTTCCTTTCTTCACGATCATCAGCATCCGCTCCTGGCTCTCGCTGAGCAGGAGTTCCCAGGCCTTCATATTCTTTTGCCTTGCCGGTACATGCTCCAGGTCAATTCGCATACCCACGCCGCCTTTTGCAGAGGTTTCTGATGTGGAACAGATAATACCTGCTGCACCCATATCCTGCATGCCCACTAACGCACCGGTTGGAATCACTTCCAGACAGGCTTCCAATAATTTCTTCTCCTGGAATGGATCGCCCACCTGCACCGCAGGCAGATCCCGCGCACTGTCTGCCGTTATATCTGCCGATGCAAAAGACGCACCACCAATACCATCTTTACCCGTTGCTGAGCCCACAATGAATACAGGATTACCGGTTCCTTCTGCCGTGGCACTCACCGTTTTCCCTACTTCCACAATGCCCACACTCATGGCGTTCACGAGCGGGTTGGTATGATAACAGTCTTCGAAATATATTTCACCGCCAACGGTAGGCACACCAAAACAGTTGCCGTAATGACCGATGCCATGCACCACACCATTCAGCAGATGTTGTGTTTTTGGTTCTTTCAGGTTTCCAAACCGCAATGAGTTGAGGGCCGCAATTGGGCGGGCACCCATCGTAAAAATATCCCTGTGAATACCGCCCACGCCGGTTGCCGCACCCTGGAAAGGTTCAATGGCCGATGGATGGTTATGCGATTCAATTTTGAACACTACGGCAAGACCATCGCCAATATCCACGAGACCCGCATTTTCCTCACCCGCTTTAACCAGCAGTTTCTTCCCATCCCTGGGAAGGGTCTTCAGCCACTTGATGGAATTTTTATAACTGCAATGCTCACTCCACATTACGCTGAATGCAGAAAGCTCATTAAAATTGGGTTCCCTTCCTAAAATGCCCTTAATTAAATGGTACTCTTCTTCGGTAAGACCGAGTTTTTTAGCGGTATCGATGATTTGCTCCATAACTGCCGCAAAGGTAATTCCTTCGGCCCTTGTGAAAAAAGGTTATTTATCCATAAGACCCTGGTAAACGGCGAGTTGCCCATCCCAGATGGAAACGGGATCAAAGCCTGCTGCAAAGGCTCTTCCGGCAGATGCGTGTTGCGCTTGAAGACTTGGGTTGTCCACATAGGTTTTCATGGTCTGATACAAGTCTGCTACATCGCCTTTGGGAAACGACAATCCATTGATCCCGGGCTTCATGGCATCGGAACAACCCGGAATGGATGGCGCAATCACGGGAACATCCATGGCAGCCGCTTCCAGCAACACATTGCCAAAACCTTCCCTGTAAGAACTCAGCACCAATACCTGCATCATTGGATAAACCGGTACAATGTCTGAGACCTTGCCTAGCAGGCGTACACCCGGATGATTGTTGAGCCTTTGTAGTAAGGCCGATGGGAGCGCATTTTCCTGGTCCAATGGTCCGGCCATTATCAACCTGACCCTCGCATCTTCAATATATAATTGCTCAAAGGCAGTCATCAGCAGATCAATGCCTTTATCAACGGTGATCCTGCCCACAAAACCAAACACGAAATGATGGTCCATGATGTTTTGTGCCGCTCGTAATGCGTCCACTTGCTTCATCACCGCAGGCGTTCTCTGAAACCTGTGGAGATCGATCCCATTGTAACTACCCTTTCCAATCACGACTGCTTTTTGGGACGATAGCAAACCGCGGCGGATCGCGTGTTGCGCGAGGGATGGACTCACTACCAACACTTTTTGGGCCAGACTGCAGGACAATTTTTCAAACCGCGAGATCATCCACCTCTGAAATCCTTCACGGGAATCAGACACCAGTCCGTGCAGGGTAAATACCCGTCCTTCTTTGCGCAAAATCCAGGCTGCTAGTGTCAACAATAAACCCGGCTTGGGATTGCCCGCATTGATGATATCCGGTTTTACTTGTTGGATGATGCGCATCAATCGAAATAACAACACCAGATCATGCAAAGGTGTGATGCTCCTTGAAAATGGCAACGGGATCAACTCTGCACCTTCTGCTGCGCAAAGGGCGCTGATCTCTTCACCTGCACCACTAATGATCACAACCCGAAAACCTTTTGAGACGAGATACGCCACCTGGCCTTTCATGAAATGCGCGCAAAAAGAAGAAGAGATTCCGAAAAGAATAGTTGGCATGCAGGCGTCATGCAGATTTGAGTGAAATTAAACTTTATTTTTGATTCCTAATCTTACCTCGCATTGGCCATCGCCCTTTTCATTGCATATGCTATCTTTTTCTCCTGGTTGCTGGGTAAGATCCCTTTTGTAAAACGGGCGGGCTTGCCAATGCCCTACCTGATCGCACTCTTTGTGTTGAAAATAGCGGCGGGCCTAGCGTATGGGTATATCCATTTCAATGCACCTGGCCATGTGGGCCTCACCGATACCTGGAAGTTTTTCTACCAGGGCAGCGAGGAGACTGCAAAAATTTTGAAGGATCCTTACATGATCGTCCGCGACATCCTACCACATGAGGTGCACCGTGGGTTCGGGAAATTATTCACGACAGAGAATAGTTATTGGAACGATGTGAAGCATGAACTCATGGTGAAACTCGCAGCCGTGCTTAATGTCTTCAGCGGGTCCAGATATTATGTGAATGTGGTGCTCTATAGTTTCATGACCATGGCGGGTCCGGTGGCTATGTATCGTTTGCTTCAAAATGCTATCCCGGGAAAACAACTCCGCTTTTTTCTGGCCTGCTGTATTCCCACCGTACTGTTCTGGTGCAGTGGTTTTCACAAAGAAGGCATCCTGTTCAATGCACTGGCCCTGATCTGGTACATGATCCAGCGAAAGCAGGAAGGCATGTCCCTGCGGTTTGTACACTATTTCGTGCTTGCGATCGCTATGCTCAGTATTCTGTTGCTGAGGAATAATATTATACTGCCACTTGCACCCGCTTTAATCGGCTACTTCATTGCGCAACGTTTTCCTGATCATCGCTGGAAGGTGTATGGAACGGTTTGCCTGCTAGGTGGGATCGCGTTTTTTCTTTCGCCCTACCTCGGTGTGGATCTGCCCGCCGCGGTGAGTCATCGGCAACAGGAGTTCATCGCCTTGGGCGGTAGAACGGCCGTTGCAGTTACCCCGCTAGAAGCCAATCTGCCCTCCTTCTTCCAGCATCTGCCCGTTGCATTATCCATCGGCTTTCTGCGGCCACTACCTTTAGAAGGTGGGGTTCGATATCTACCCTTCAGCCTCGAGGCCCTGGCTTTTCTGTTTCTACTGGTATTCACGGTCTGGACCGCGAGACATCAAAAAACCCCCGCACTAGTGCCAGCCCTGCTTGTGTTTGGTATGCTCAATTGGCTCATGATCGGGTACACCGTCCCCAATATCGGCGCGGTCATCCGTTACCGGAGCATCACCAGCCCTTTCCTCTTCAGCGCCCTTTTCATCTGGCTATACGCAGGCTCCAAAATAACCAATAACAAAATAACATAATATCTTTTTTCCTACGGGGTAACCCTTTATTTTCAGAAATCTCCAGTGATTTTCTTCAACTTTTATCCCCAGACTATACAAAAAGCATTTTTTGCGTCTTGTTTTTTGAAGTTTTCTGGTCAAAATGCTGCAAATTTGTGCTTCTTAAAATTCACAACATGCAGTCGTTACGTTTCAAAGCTATTGACAACCTTACTGCGGGTGCAGAACCGCCGGTTCCTGTCACCAAGCGGATCACCGCTTTATTCGGTGAGAATGTATTTTCCCTTAAGACAGCCAGGGAGTACCTGAGTGATGAGGCATACAAGAGCCTGGTAAGTTCCATGAAGAGCGGTCACAGGATTGATCGTACCATGGCCAGTCAGATCGCTTCAGGTATCCGCAAATGGGCAGAATCCAAAGATGTTACCCACTTCACCCACTGGTTCCAGCCATTGACAGGAACGTCTGCAGAAAAGCACGATTCTTTTTTCACGTTGAAATCAGACGGCACGCCACTCGAACAATTTGAGGCCGATGCACTGGTTCAGCAAGAGCCCGATGCGTCTTCTTTCCCCAGCGGTGGTCTTCGCGCCACTTTTGAAGCGCGTGGCTACACAGCCTGGGATCCTAACTCTCCTGCATTCATTATGGAGACGGGTCAGGGCAGCACACTCTGCATCCCTACCATCTTCGTTTCTTATACCGGCGAATCTTTGGATTACAAGGCACCGCTGTTGAAATCCATCGATGCCCTGAATAAAGCTGCTGTTGAAGTATGTAATTATTTCGACAGGAACGTAACCCATGTATATGCAACCCTCGGATGGGAGCAGGAATATTTTGTGATCGATGAGGGTCTGGCCAACGCCCGTCCCGATATCATCATGACGGGTCGTACTGTTTTTGGCCACGCTCCTGCGAAAGGCCAGCAGTTGGAAGACCATTACTTCGGTTCGATTCCTGAGCGCGTGTATGCGTTCATGAGGGATTTCGAAAACGAATCGTATAAACTCGGTATTCCGCTCCGCACCCGTCACAACGAGGTGGCGCCTGCACAGTTTGAGTGTGCACCAATATTTGAAGAACTTAACCTCGCGGTTGATCATAACACCCTGTTGATGGATGTGATGACCCGCGTGGCCAAGCGTCATAAACTGAAAGTACTGCTGCACGAGAAGCCTTTCGCAGGCATCAACGGTAGCGGTAAGCATAACAACTGGTCCATGGCTACCAACACAGGTGTAAACCTGCTTGCACCTGGTAAAACGCCAAAGACCAACCTGATGTTCCTCGCTTTTTTTGTGAACACGATCAAGGCGGTGCATGATCATGCGGACCTGCTTCGCTCCGCGATCGCATCTGCGGGTAACGATCACCGTTTGGGTGCCAACGAAGCGCCTCCTGCGATCATTTCTGCATACATCGGCCAGTTCCTGACCAAGGTGCTGAACGAAGTGGAAAGTCGCGTAGGTGATAAGTTTGATGAGCAGGATGAAGTGATGCTGAAACTGGATATCCATAAGAGCATCCCTGAACTATTGTTGGATAACACAGACCGTAACAGGACCTCACCATTCGCGTTCACCGGTAATAAATTTGAATTCAGGGCCGTGGGTTCTGAAGCAAACTGCGCCAACCCGATGACTGTGTTGAACACGATCATGGCAGAGACCCTCGCAGCATTTAAGACCGAAGTGGATGCACATATTGAGAAGGGCGACAAAAAAGAAGTTGCCGTGATGCAGGTGATCAAGAAATACATCAAAGACGCGAAGAAAGTATTGTTCGAAGGCGATGGTTACAGCGAAGAGTGGCAGAGCGAAGCTGCGAAGCGTGGTCTGCCCAACGTGAAGACCACCCCGCTGGCACTGGATGCCATGGTGACCGATAAAGCGAAGTCACTGTTTGAAAGGCATCATATCTACACGCATCCTGAACTGGAAGCGCGTCATGAGATCGAGCTGGAAAAATACATCAAGCGCGTACAGATCGAAGGCCGCGTGGTGGGTGATCTCGCTGGCAACCACATCCTGCCTGCAGCGATCAGGTATCAGAATGTGCTGATCCAGAACATCCAGGGTCTGAAAGGAATTGGTGTTGACGCGAGCTCTTACAAGGCGCAGTTGAATGTGCTGAATGAGATCTCCGAGCACATTAATAAAGTTCAATCCCTCGTGGAAGAGATGACCGAAGCGCGCAAGGCCGCGAATGCGCTCAGCCATTCCAGGGAAAAGGCCATCGAATATTGCGAGAAGGTGAAACCTTATTTCGATGAGATCCGATATAGCGTTGACAAACTGGAGTTGCTGGTGGATGACTCGAGCTGGGAATTACCTAAGTACAGAGAACTTCTGTTTTTGAGATAAACATATCAGGTCGCAGGTTGCGAATGTCGCGAAGTCACAAAACAAATCCCCGGTCATGCCGGGGATTTTTGTTTTAGGACCTGGGTTTTCACCTTTATTTGATCTCCACAATATCCTCTAGTGACCATGTTTTATCGAAGTATTTTTCGCTGGGTCCATAGAACCTGAAGTATGGAAACCAACCGCGTCCGGCAATAGTCTTGACATAATTCCTGTTAGACCCAGTAGGTTTAGTAGGACCAAAATATACATCCACTGATCCGTCTTGGTTTTTATCGATGTCTTTACGGGACGATATATCTGCCGATCCCTGGTCCGTCACCACGGGATAACGCGTGACATTGTCGTATAGGGTGATTGACCAAAACTGTCGCGCCGGTACATCCGCGGGAATATGGATCTTGTAATACTTAGCACCCTCCAGCCAATGGCCATCCTTGTCTTTAGATGTTTCAAGATAAGCTTGACCGAACCCAAGCACCCTTCCTTGCATACCTGTGCTGTTCCCGATAGCCTCATAGAACCAGGACGCTCGTTGGTCTATCTGGGTATAGTTGCTGTCCTCCTGGTTCAGTTCAACCATGTTGGCATATTCCCATTTCTTTCCTTCCCATACTTTCGCTCCTTTGAATCTCTTGTCGAAAGCATTCACCCGAGCGGTAAGTTCTCCTACCATGGCTGCGTCATTAAGTATCTTAGTCATGCGCGCATCCGGGTTGAAGGGCTTGCCTTTCTCAATGCCCAGAGATACGAGCATGCCATAGATCACCCGGTCACGGTCCTGGACAGGTTCTGCTTCGAGTGCTTCTGCCACCAGCTTGAAATAAGAAATGTCGGTAGGATGGGCCGAGGTCCATGGTTTACCGGCCACTGGCACATAGTTGGTAGGGGCTGGATTGGTTCTGTCGGCCCAGGCATAAATCTTATGTTGACGCACTGTCTCTTCTGCCTTCTTGGGATCTGGGTCCAGGCCACGGGTACCGAACCATACTTGTGCAGTGGGTGATTTGAACACACGGTACCCGGGCGCTTTCACGTCTGGCGAACCGGGTGGAAGGATGAGGTATTTACCACCAGCGCCTTTGTCGGGCCCGGTCTGTCCTACATCGGTGATGGGCTGCTGCCAAAGATCAAGTACACCACCAGCGATGAGGCCGGCTGGAGCATCCACTACGAGAGCCCCCCGTTTGGAAAGATCCCAGAAACTAAAAGCATACAGGGTGGTAATATTAGGTGTGAGCATACCCTTTTTGTCCTCGAGGTTGAAGAACAGGGACACATCACCATCCTTGACACCGATCTGGTCCCGCTGAGCCAGATGTAAGGCATGGAAACCCACCATCGGCAACGCCCAGGTATGCACCTGACAGGCGCGCTGGAAATCCCGCTCGTCATACAGTTTGTTGGTTGCTTCCTCGGAAGGATAGCCACTTTCCAAGGTCAGGTCGCCCAGTCGGGTGGCCTGACGGTCAGCAGAGGAGTTTGCATCAGATTTGGAAGATGCAGTAGAGTCCTTACCGGAGGCATTGCCGCCGTCGGTACAGGCAAAGAAGCCAATGGAGACGATCAACAGAAAGCAAATAAAGCTGATACGCATGAGTATGATTTTGGATTGGTGAATTGCAATGCTTTACCTGGAGTCCACAATGGGAAATGGGCATAAATACCAGGATTTAGCAAACTCGTTTACGCTGCAATGATATGATGGTGCGGCGCTGGGGGAAAAAAATCCACCAAGGATATTGACCTGAATTCTATGATTTTTAAAAAAACAAAACAAGCTCAACCCTGCAACCCAGCACGAAGATGCTGAAAATGCTCAACAGGTGGTTTGCCGGTCTTTTTCTTGACTGCCGCGATGAAAGCACTCCTTGAGTTGAAACCTGCCATATTACCCAAGGCTTCCAGCGTGTATTGGGAATGATCCGGGTTAGACTGAAGCAATTCCTCAAGATAGTTCACCCGTTGGTCATTAATAAGCTCGTTGAAATTTTTGCCGTATTCCTGGTTGATGAAGATGGAAAGCTGATATCCGGGGATATCGAGCTCCCCGGACAACTCGCTGATCTTGTAGCCCGCTCTGAGGAAGGGTTTGTTATCCCGGAAATGGTTTTGCAAGGCGGTTTTGTACGCCAGCTTCTGCTCTAACGACAGACTCGTATGTTTTGCTACTGCGCTTTGGACATCCATAGCTTTCTGCGTTCCTACCTGTTTCGCATTTTCCTGCAACCAGCCGGTCATCCCATACAGGATATTTGGCCGGACCAGAAGATAGGTACAAATGAAGAAGACATTGGCGAAGATGGTTAGAATCATCAGGCTATTCAAGTCAGTGAAACTCGATACATGTAACAATGTTTCCGCAAACAAGAGCAGGTAGGATAAAGACATTACCAAGGTGAAGTAAAACAACCAATTGTAGGTCTCACGGTTCTGCTTTATTGGTTCCTTACCCAACAATATCTTTTTCCGCTTTTTAGCCAACAAGGTATATTGCAAAACAGCCATGACCAAGCCATAACCTGTCCTGAATAAAAAGCCCCAACCCAGGGGCAAGCTGCCTTCCGGTTCTTTGGGGATTAGAGAATGATCGGACAAGAGTTTCTCTATGACTTCCAATTTCTTTGAAGTGTCCAAGAACAGGAAAGGGACCATGGTCAGCATATAGATCACGGCGGGTAGGAAAAAGATAAAATCCTTATTTCGGAATCTGAATTCCTGCTCCAGTACGGTGCGTACGTAAAGAAATGCGAGCGGGGGAGCACAGAAAGAGGCCCAGGCCACGGTCCGCCACAGATGAGGAAAATCCAGAAAGAAATTCGTGTTAGTGAGGTTGTAGTTAAGCAGGATGATGGAAGCACAGAACAGGTAGGCCGCCAGTATGCGGGCTGAAAAAGATTCATTCTTGTTACTAATGAACAGGATGGCCGCTACCGCCAGGCCGATAGTTCCGAATACGAAAACTAGAATGAAAACCCAGTCAATGGTAGGAACCATACCTCATCTTTATGCAGTTAGTAAAAAACCAAAACAACCCGTGCCATTAGTAAGGCCAAGCCAACAACATTTGAAAACGCTGCGAACTAAGCGACCTGCGACCTTGGATGCGAACTATTCCATTTTGAAACTTTCCATAAACTTAGTCGTAAAGTCTCCTTTCAGAAACTTCTCGTTCTTCATCAATTGCTGATGGAATGGAATGGTAGTCTTAATGCCTTCGATGACATACTCGCTTAGCGCGCGGCTCATCGTATTGATGGCTTCTTCGCGCGTACGGGCTACCGCAATGATCTTGGCGATCATCGAATCATAATAAGGCGGAATGGTATAACCGGCGTACACATGCGAGTCTACGCGGATGCCATGCCCACCGGGCTGGTGCATCACCAGGATTTTGCCGGGGCTGGGCCTGAAATCATTATACGGATCTTCCGCGTTGATCCTGCACTCAATGGCGTGCATGGATGGATAATAGTTTTGTCCGGAGATGGCTTCGCCGGAAGCGATCTTGATCTGTTCTTTGATCAGATCAAAATTGGTGACCTCTTCCGTTACACAATGTTCTACCTGGATCCTTGTGTTCATCTCCATGAAGTAGAAATTGCGATGCTTGTCAACCAGGAACTCAATCGTTCCCACACTTTCATAACCGATGGCGGACGCTGCCTTCACCGCGGCCTGGCCCATTTTCTCGCGAAGCTCATCGGTCATAAAAGGCGAAGGGGATTCTTCCACCAGTTTCTGGTGCCTGCGCTGGATGGAGCAATCGCGCTCACTCAAATGGCAAACGGTACCGTAACGGTCGCCCGCAATTTGAATTTCAATATGCCGCGGATCTTCCACGAATTTCTCCATGTAGATGCCATCGTTCTTAAAAGAAGCGCCCGCTTCTGTTTTGGCATTGTTATAGGCCTTCTCCAATTCAGCCTCTTCCCATACCACACGCATGCCCTTGCCACCACCGCCGGCGGTGGCTTTCAGGATCACGGGGTATCCAATGCCTTTCGCGAGGCCCTTAGCTTGTTCAACACTTTCGAGGAGACCATCGCTACCAGGGATAACGGGTACGCCTGCGCGGATCATGGTTTCCTTGGCCGTGATCTTATCGCCCATGGCACGGATCTGGTCTGGCGTGGGGCCGATGAACTTAATATTATATTCCCCACAGATCTCGGCGAACTTGGCATTCTCTGCCAGAAAGCCGTAACCGGGGTGCACGGCATCGGCATTGGTGATCTCAGCCGCCGCCATCAGATGGGGGATGTTCAAATATGATTCTGCGCTGGATGCCCGGCCAATACAAACGGCCTCATCGGCAAATTTAACATGGAGACTATCCTTATCAGCTGTTGAGTAAACAGCAACCGTCTTGATCCCCATTTCTTTACAGGTCCTGATCACACGAAGGGCGATCTCGCCACGGTTGGCGATCAGGATCTTCTTAAATCCAGCGATCGAGTTTTTTGTCATGAAAATAGATTAGTTCGCAATGAGCAGTTCGCAGTTCGCAAAAATACTGGCGGATGAATTTATGAAGGGTCAACAAGGAACAAAGGCTGATCGTATTCAACCGGTGAAGCGTCTTCCACAAGGATCTTGACGATCTTGCCTTTTACTTCGCTTTCAATTTCATTGAAGAGTTTCATCGCTTCAATGATACAAACCACCTTGCCCGGGGTAACTTCATCACCTACCTCTGCAAACAGGGGTTTGTCGGGCGAAGGCCTGCGGTAGAAAGTGCCGATCATTGGGCTCTTGATGGTCAGGAGGTTATCTGCTTTTGCCGACGCAGCGGATTTATCCGCTTCAGGAGCAGAAGCTGGTGCTTCAAAAGCAATGGCCTGGGCAACCGGTGCTGCCGCTACCATGGCCGGAGACTGGGCGTAAACCAGTTTTTCGTCCTTTTTCTGCTTGATGGTGATCTTGAAACCACCCTCTTCGATTGTTAATTCTCCGATATTGGACTTATTGATCATTTTGATCAGGTCCTGAATTTGTCTGAAATCCATGGAAGCTTTTTTAAAAATCGTTTTGGTTGCGGCCGGGGGCTAAGATAAGCATTGTATCATATCCA
>JBKCVJ010000005.1:0-6034 GCA_046317915.1 Sphingobacteriales bacterium | reverse complement strand
GAAGGTGAGAATTTGGATATGGTTTATCTGGTTGATGCCAGAAACTGATCAAAGTTGTATCTTAAGCCCTCAACCAAAATTTCCTGCACATGGTACGCGTATTTCTCTTTGTATTCGTTGTTGCATTCTTTTGTCAGGCGAATGCCCAGGTAAAACCCATCGATAAAAAACTCGTGGCGGCGATGAAGGACGAGGCCTTGCAGCATGTGCAGGGGAATGCGAAAAAAGTGCAGGAGATGGTGGATATGGTCTTTAGTTTCGGGGAGCTCGGATTTCAGGAAACGGAGACATCGGCCTATCTCACCAAGATCTTATCCGAGAATGGATTTACCATTGAGCGCGGCGTGTCTGGTATTCCCACTGCGTGGTTTGCCCGTTGGGGTTCTGGCAGTCCGGTGATTGCGCTGGGCAGTGATGTTGATTGCATTCCCAAGGCTTCGCAGAAACCGGGTGTGGCGTATCGGGATCCGATTGTGGACGGCGCGCCGGGCCATGGAGAAGGGCATAACAGCGGACAGGCAGTGATCATCTATGCCGCCATAGCGATGAAGGAACTGATGGTGAAAAACAAGATTCCGGGGACTCTGGTGATCTGGCCGGGTGTAGCGGAGGAATTGGTGGCCAGTAAGGCCTGGTATATCAGGGATGGGTATTTCAAAAATGTGGATGCCTGCATTTTTACCCATGTGAGCAGTGGATTTGCAGCTTCCTACGGTGACAATGGCGGGAATGGATTGGTATCAGTGCAGTTTGCATTTGAGGGCGATGCTGCACATGCGGCCGGCGCGCCCTGGCGCGGCAAGAGTGCACTGGATGGCGTGGAGCTGATGAACATCGGTTGGAATTACAAACGGGAGCATTTGAAGCCTACGCAAAGAAGCCATTATGTGATCACAGATGGTGGCGACCAGCCCAATGTGGTACCATCTAAAGCGAGTGTCTGGTATTATTTCCGTGAAAGGAATTATGACGATATCAAGTCGATGTATGAAGCCGGTGTAAGAATTGCGAACGGCGCGGCTACGATGAGCGAGACCAAGGTGAGTAATAAAATTGTGGGGACCGCGTGGCCCGGGCATTTCAGTAAGCCTTTGGCAGAAGCATTTTACCCCAATATTGTTCGGGTAGGCATGCCCGTTTGGTCGGACGCCGATCAGCAACTGGCCAAGGCAACACAGAAGTTATTGGGTGCACCTAAGAAGGATCAATTGGGAAATCCTATTGACGGACTGAATGCGAAGGTGGACACCATCAAAGGCTCCGTTCCTTTTTCATGGGGCGGCGGTAGTGATGATATTGGTGACATCAGCTGGAACGTACCAACCATTGTGTTGCGCTATCCTGCGAATATTCCCGGCACCCAGGGACATCATTGGGGAGATGCCATTGCGATGGCTACACCCATTGCGCATAAGGGATCGCTGGCTGGTGCAAAAGCTACGGCGCTGACGCTGGTGGATCTGTTCACCAATCCCAAGATCCTTACAGATGCTAAGGACTATTTCACGAATGTGCAGACCAAGGACGTGAAGTATAAATCATTTATTACGAAAGATGATCCTGCACCAACCTATATCAACAAAGAGATACAGGAAACGTACCGGGAGCAGATGAAGAAATTCTATTATGATCCGAGTAAGTATGCTACTTATTTGGAGCAGTTGGGAATTAGCTATCCCACTTTGGAGAAGAAGTGAGAAGATGAAGGGAGAAGTGTGAAGCCTTCGCACTTCTCCCTTTATCTTCTCACTTTTATATAGGAAGTTCTACCCTGCAACCTCCAACCTGCCATCGGCAACCTGCTTATACAGCGTTTCGTATTCAGGAATGATGTTGTGGATATCAAACTGCTTCGCTTTGGCTCGGGCCGCTTCTTTGAACTGGTTGAGGCGGTTGTCTTGCAGGAGGATATCCAATGCGTAGTTGGCCATCGATTCCACATCGCCTACATCGGCCATAAACCCGCATACGCCCTGTTCAATGATCTCGGGTAAGCCACCAGCGTTGGAAGCTACCACGGGTGCACCGGCAGCCATGGCTTCTAATGCGGCGAGGCCAAAGCTTTCGTATTCTGAGGGGAGTAAGAAAAGATCGGCAACGGCCATGATCTCTTCCATATCCTGTTGCTTTCCTACAAAACGCACATCGTCACAGATCCCCATTTCCCTGCACATCTCTTCTGCGCCGGGGCGTTCCGGTCCATCGCCCACCAGCAGCAGTTTAGAAGGCTTTTGCAGGTTGACGGCCTGGAATACTTTGATGACGTCCTGTACGCGTTTCACTTTGCGGAAGTTGGAAGCATGTAAGATGATTCTTTCACCGTTGGGTGCGATGACCTTTCGGAAAGCATCGATGGGTTTGCGCGAGAATCTCTCTACATCTACGAAGTTGTGGATCACCTGAATATCTTTTTCGATGCGGAAGGTGCGGAAAGTTTCCTGGCGCAGGTTATCTGATACGGCGGTGATGGCATCGCTTTGGTTAATTGAAAAAGCCACTACGGGCGCGTATGTTTTGTCTTTGCCAACAAGGGTGATATCTGTTCCATGCAGGGTGGTAATCACAGGGATATCCCGCCCTTCTTCCTGGAGGATCTTTTTGGCCATATAAGCCGCAGCGGCATGCGGAATGGCATAGTGTACATGGAGCAAATCCAGGTTGTGGTTGCGGATTACGTCAACCATCGTACTGGCCAGTGCTGTTTCATAAGGCGGGTAATCAAACAATGGATAGGTTGGAACCCTCACTTCATGGTAAAAGATATTTGCACTGAAGCCGGTGAGCCGCACCGGTTGCTGGTAAGTGATAAAGTGAATGTTATGACCTTTATCGGCGAGGGCCTTTCCTAATTCTGTGGCTAAAACGCCACTTCCGCCAAAAGTTGGATAGCAAACAATGCCGATGTTCATTTGAGATATATTCGATACGAAGTTAACCATTGTGTTATTGATAACATTCCTTATTTTTCAGGCCTAATCTTAATATATGGGACGGATTGTTACCTGGGTTTTTCTGTTGTTGCTCATCGTTGGCGCAGGGTTTATCTACTGGAAGTTTTATTTTGTCTTGGGTGAAGGCGCCCGGGACGGCGAGTTGAACTATGTGGTCAAGAAAGGCTATGTATTCAAGACCTGGGAGGGAAAGATCATCCAGACGGGCCTGCGGTCCAGGTCAGCCAATACGGTACAATCCTACGACTTTGATTTTTCCGTTGCCAATGAGGAGATTGCGCAGAAGTTACTGGCCAACCAGGGCAAGCTGTTCAATCTTCATTATAAGGAGTATCAAGGCGCTTTGCCATGGCGGGGCTACAGCCGTTATATTGTAGACAGCATTATTTCCATCACTGAAATATCCAGATAGTTCTATGATGATGAAAAAATCAGTTGCAGTCCTGGGTGGACTGCTTTTTTCTTTGGGGCTGAGTGCACAGGCTGACTCGCTCATGATGAAAAAGATCTCTGATGATATCCTTACCCGAGGCGCGGCGTATGAGAACCTGCGATTTTTGTGTAAGAAAGTTGGGCCGCGACTATCGGGTTCAGCCGGAGGTGCAAAAGCTGTAACGGAAACGGCGCGCATGATGCGCGAGATGGGTGCAGATACGGTATATCTGCAGGAATGTATGGTACCCAAATGGGAGCGTGGTGAGAAGGAAAAGGCCGAGTTGATCATGGCCAATGGGAAGCGTATGCCTTTGAATATTGCTGCTCTCGGGAATTCTGAGGGTACTCCATCTACAGGGATCAGGGCTGAGGTTTTAGAAGTGAAGAATTTTGATGAGCTGGAGCAGATGAAGGATATGGTAAAGGGGAAAATCGTGTTTTACAACTACCCGATGAATCCAACTTTCGTCCGAACGTTCATGGCTTATGGCGATGCGGGTAAGTATCGCGGACAAGGTCCTTCACGTGCTGCTAAATATGGTGCGATAGGTGTGATTGTGCGTTCACTCGCTTCCAATCCGGATGATTTTCCGCACACCGGTGCGATGAATTATAACGACAGCTTTCCCAAGATTCCTGCGGTAGCCATATCTACGAATGATGCGGATAAGCTGAGCAAAGCGTTGATGTTGCGCATGTCCCCTTCACAGGTTTATATCAAAACCAACTGTGGAATGAAAGGCGAAGTGCTTTCGCATAATGTGGTGGGTGAGATCCGGGGATCGGAGTTTCCGGATGAGATCCTGACGGTTGGCGGGCATATCGACAGCTGGGATCTTGCTGAAGGCGCGCACGATGATGGTGCCGGATGTGTGCAGAGTATGGAAGTGATCAGGGTGTTCAAAGCGCTTGGCATCAGGCCTAAGCGCACGATCCGTGCGGTGATGTTTCAGAATGAGGAGAATGGACTTCGCGGCGGAACCAAATATGCGGAATTGGCGAAAAAAGATGGTAAGAAATATTTGTTTGCATTGGAGTCTGATGCCGGTGGTTTTACACCCCGCAGTCTGGGTATTTCTGGCACGACGGATCAGAAAGCCAAAGCCTTTGCATGGTCTCGTTTGTTTGAGCCATATGATGTGAAATTGAGCGATGGTGGTGGTGGTGCGGATATTGGTCCGCTTCGTCCGCTGGGTACTGTGCTTGCCGGACTTAGTCCGGATTCACAGCGGTATTTTGATATTCACCATGCGGCCACGGATGTTTTTGAAGCGGTGAGTAGGAGAGAGTTGCATTTGGGAGCGGTGGTGATGAGTCAGTTGATGTGGTTGGTGAGTGAATATGGGCTTTAGTTGGAATACAGACATACTGTAATACAGGCATTCAGGCGGGCGGGAGTGGCAAAATGACAACCGAGCAGTTCTGAACTTCCGAGTTTGTTCCGTTTTTTTCTTTGATTGTTTTGGTGAAAATACCGATGCACAAGGCCTGCGAAAGTGGGAATATTGTTGCATGGAAAAGCTTAAGTTGCAAGACCTTGCTGTTCGGTTTTCAAGAAACATCCTTGTGGTCTGCCATGAATTAGAGCAGGTCAAATTACAAACGATTGCAAGGCAGCTTATCCGTTGTGGAACTGCCGTTGGGGCATTGACAGCCGAAGCCAGCGAAGCCGAAAGTGCTGATGACTTCATCCATAAAATGAAGATTGCACTAAAAGAGGCAAAAGAGTCGATGTACTGGTTGGATATAATAAAAGGCAAGGTTTCATCACATCAGGTATTGGTAGATGATTTAGTTTCTATTCAAAAAATCATTACCAGAAGTATACAAACCGCCAGACAGAACCGTGACTTAAAAAAGAAGGACAAACCATTGCAATGATTGATTCCGTTCGGAGACATCAGTTTACTTGGATACCAACTTCTGAATGCCTGAATGATTGTATTACAGTATGTCTGGCTTGCCAATACTACTTCCCTAAAAGAAAGATAGCCGTCCTTTTATGGATGTTAACTTCTTCCTTTCTCCACTCACTAATCCTTCGCGTCCGAATAGATTCTGTCTCCGCAGTAAGATCAACCGCAACGCACATCCGCGTCCCAGGATCTAAAATGCGAATCATTGTCTGGATAAGCGCGTTGTTCCGGTATGGCGTTTCTATGAAAATCTGAGTGCTACCGGATTTTACCGCATCGGCCTCCAGTTTTTTCAGGGCTTTTTGTCGGTCTTGTTCTTGTATGGGAAGATAGCCATGAAACTGGAACTGTTGGCCATTAAGGCCACTGGCCATCAACGCGAGGAGAATAGAGCTAGGGCCTACGAGTGGGTGGATGGTGAGCTGCATATCTTGGGCTACGGCAATGAGATCTTGCCCGGGATCGGCCACGCCGGGGCAGCCCGCATCGCTGATGATGCCGATGTTTTTGCCTGCCATAGCCTGCGCGCGGAATTGCGCGGCTGCGCCTTCATCCTGGATGACAAACCAGGAATAGTCATCGATCACCATTTCTTTCCAGAGTTTTTTCAGGAAGCGGCGTGCGCTTCTTTCGTTCTCTACAAAAAAGACCTCGCACTGTTTTACGGCGTCGGCAATTTCGGGACTAAGGGTGTGCAGTCCTTCTTCGGTAATAGGGCAGGGGATGAGAAAT
>JBKCVJ010000004.1:0-4773 GCA_046317915.1 Sphingobacteriales bacterium | reverse complement strand
AGTTGCTAATCTAAGTGCTTTTCAAAATGTATCATTTGAAGAAACACTCCGTCTAGAAAGTTTAGAAAGTGAGCAATTACAAACGGAATCTAAGATTCGAATCTACAGCTTACTTGCGGGGTTAATGGTGGTTTCTTTAATTGGAATTATATTATTTAGGAATAACAACCAAAGAAAGAAAAGTAATTTGCTGCTTACAAGTCAAAAAAATGAAATTGAGCAGCAGAAAAAGCAGGTAGAAGAATCAATGGAGCGATTACAATCTACCCAATCACAATTGGTTCAGGCTGAGAAAATGGCTTCCTTGGGTGAGCTTACTGCAGGTATTGCCCATGAAATTCAAAACCCGTTAAACTTTGTAAATAATTTTGCCGAAATAAATACCGAATTGATAGACGAACTTAAAAAAGAAATTGAACCTGCCGGCATTATATCAGCGAATGAACTTGTAGAAGATATCAAAGCTAATTCTGAGAAGATAACCCACCACGGCAATCGGGCCGATGCCATTGTAAAGAGTATGTTGCAACACTCCCGCAAAACCTCCGCACAAAAAGAGCTCACCGATATCAATGCTTTATGCGATGAATACATGCGCCTATTCTACCACGGACTCCGAGCCAAGGATAAGTCTTTCAATGCCGAATATGACACCAAATTTGATACAACTCTTCCACTGATTAGCGTGATACCCCAGGATATTGGTCGAGTAATTCTGAACTTGATTAACAATGCCTTTTATGCTGTGAATGCGCGGCAAAAAATGGAGCAGGATAGCGGTTATAAACCCCTGGTAACACTAACAACCAGTAAGCAGGGAGATCAGGTGGTTATTGAAGTAGCAGATAATGGCACAGGTATGCCTGAGCAGGTAAAAGAGAAGATCTTCCAGCCGTTTTTTACCACCAAGCCAACAGGTGAGGGTACCGGTCTAGGCTTGAGTTTGAGCTATGATATAGTGACAAAGGGGCATGGAGGAAGTATAAACGTAAGTACTTCAACTAATCAAGGAACGGTGTTTTCAGTTCAATTGCCAGCATAGAAAGACAATTCCGGATTTCTGTCGGGATAAAGTTGAGAAAAATAGAATCACATAAAATACATGTAATATTTATCTACAAAACTATATGAGATATTTCCTCCACATTTTTATTCTATTCATTTTTTCAGTCAAAGGGGTTAGTCAGGAAAATACAACTGCTTCAATAAAAATAATGGGAGACTCTATTTTAAAAGTTTATGAATTAAAAAATGATTTTGATGAAAGATTAGATATATTACTAAGTTTTACTAATTTTTCTGGCTTAGAAGCAGACCCAATCTATTGTCTTGAATTCGCTGCTAAAATTTATAAGATTAGCCAAAAAAATAATGACAGGAATGCAGAGGCTACGGCTTGGACTTATTACGGACAAGGCTATAGACTTATGGGTAATTATACAAAAGCGTTGGAATGTCATTATAAGTCGATAGCTATTGCAACAAAAATTGGCAATAAATCACAAATTGCTTTTAGCTATAATCAATTGGGGAATATATACAAAGACAGGGAAGAAAATGAAAAGGCAATAGAAATTTATCGAATCGCTCTTTTCTTTTCCGAAGAGGGTCGCGGTAAAATTGTTAAATATGCCCCTCCAAATAACCTTGGATCAGTCTACCTGAATGAAGGTAAGCTAGATTCATCCATTTATTACTCGAATCGGTCCTTGGAAGTTCTACAGCTTACCAATCAAAACCAAAATATTTTTATTCCAATTATTTTAGGGAATTTGGGAGGTGCATACAGCAGGATGAATAAGAAAAAAGACGCTGAGAAATATTTCCAACGTGCATTGAGCATTGTTGCAAAGCCAGATTATAAAAGCATTCGTGTAAAATATCTAGTCTTTTTTACAATTGCAGAACATTTTCGCAGGAATCAGCAACTGGATTCCTGCCTCTATTATGCTAAAATGGCCATTACAGTATTAGAAAACACCGTATTTGGTTATCTGATGGCTAAGCCCGCACAACTGCTGAGTGAACTCTATGAAGGTAAAAATGCAGATAGTACCGTGAAATACCTCAGGATCTACCTCAAAACCAATGAAGTGATCAATAGTACAAGGGTAACCCAGCAATTGCAAGTGATGGCATTTGAAGAAGAACAGCGGAAATTGGAATTGGAACAGGCAAGGAAAGAAGCACAGTCGCGTTTAAAAATATATTTCCTGATTGCTGGTTTATTGTTGGTTAGCCTCTTTGGTTTATTGATGTTCCGAAACAATAAACAAAAACAAAAAATTAATGCCAAACTAGAAAACACACTTACTAACCTTCAAGCTACACAGAAACAACTCGTTCAATCCGAAAAAATGGCGAGCCTTGGTGAACTCACTGCAGGCATCGCCCATGAGATTCAAAACCCGCTGAACTTCGTGAATAATTTTGCCGATTTGAACATGGAATTGATTGATGAATTGCAGCAGGAGCTAAAAACCGGCAATACAGAAGAAGCTATTGCAATATCTAACGACATAAAGGATAATGAACAAAAAATAAACCACCACGGCAAAAGAGCCGATGCCATTGTAAAGGGAATGCTGCAACACAGCAACAGCGGTAGTGGTAAAAAAGAACCAACAGACATTAATGCATTAGCTGATGAATATTTACGGTTGAGTTATCATGGTTTGCGGGCAAAAGACAACTCTTTTAATGCAACGACGAAAACCGATCTTGATGAAAGTATCGGCAACATCAACATCATACCTCAGGATATTGGACGAGTTCTACTCAACTTAATCAATAATGCTTTTTATGTAGTAAATGAAAAATCAAAACAACACATTGAAGGGTATGAACCAACAGTTTCATTAAGTACAAGAATGCTTAGGGACAAGGTTGAGATCAAGGTTGCAGATAATGGCAACGGCATTTCGCAAAAAATACTAGATAAAATCTTTCAACCTTTTTTTACAACAAAACCTACGGGGCAAGGCACAGGATTAGGATTAAGTTTGAGTTATGATATTGTAAAAGCACATGGTGGCGAGTTGAAAGTGGAGACGAAGGAAGGCGAAGGAACAACATTTACTATTGAACTATCTACGTTCTAATTATGAAAATAATTTTTGCTGCAGCTTTTGTTTGCTTATCGTTAGCAGGATATTCACAGTTTATCGGTAACACAGATAGCCTCAAATTAGTTTTGAAGACTTCAAATATAGATTCAGTCAAATACAGAGCCGCGAGAGCATTGTACGTCTATTACGAAGAAATTAACAAAGATTCGGCCTACCTGTATTCGCAGAAATGCCTCGATATCACTATTAGGAATCATCAGCAGTTAGCTGAGGTTAATTGCCTTAACAATAAAGCTTATACATTGATTGGATTAGGAAGATTTGCAGAATCTCTGCAATGCCTTTTGGAATCTTTTAAGATTTTAGAAAATAGATCATTAGACAAAGAAGTGAGCTGGCAGTTGTTTTCCGGGTTAAACTATTCGCCATTTAATGGAAATAAGCGCTTGCTGATGCAGGCCTATACTCATCACATATTTGGCATTTTAATGTGGCGCACAAATGACCAGAAAAAGGCAATTTTTCACTTTGCAGAAGCTCGCAAAATTTCAATAGAGATAGGTCATGTCAACCGCCAAATGATGGCGTCAATGAACCTTGGTCGTTCTTATTTTGAAGCCGGACGCCTTGATTCGGTGCTTTTCCTGGAGAAAGAAGCAGCTGATTTGGCCATCGCAGTAAATCAGAAAAAGTACCTTGGCCAAATATATTCAACGATGGCAAACGTGTATTACAAGCAAAAAGATACCCTTCATGCACAGGAGATGTTAAATGCATCTTTGCAGATTTCGGAAAATGAACAAAATTTCAACAGTTTGAATGTATCATGTTTTATGCTTGCCAGTCTGTACATTGATAAGCGTCAAAAAGATTCAGCACTCTTTTATGCCCTGAGAAACCGGGAGATCATTGAAAAACTAGGTTTTGCAAACGGGTTAGTCGTTAACCTTGGAATGATTTACGACAATATTTATAAAGCGTATCAGCTTTATGATAATCGGGATAGCGTTTACAAATACATGCAACTTGCACTGGTGGTAAAAGATAGTTTAAATGGATTGAGAATAAAAACCCTAGCAGCGTTTCAGAATGCAATTTTGGATGAGCAATTGCGTCTCCAGCATTCAGAACGGGATAAACTTGCTTTTCAAAGCAAAGTAAAAGTCTACGGATTACTTTCAGGCCTTGCCATTTTTCTGCTGATTGCCTTTATTCTTTATAGAAATAACCGGGAAAAACAAAAAGCAAATCTGGTTTTAAAAAATACACTTTCAGATTTAAAATCCACCCAATCTCAACTCATTCAATCCGAAAAGATGGCAAGTCTCGGAGAACTCACTGCAGGCATTGCACACGAAATTCAAAATCCATTAAATTTTGTAAATAATTTTAGTGAAGTAAGTACTGAGTTAATTGATGAAATTAATGTTGAAATTGACAGAGGAAATTTTGACGATGTAAAAGATATTGCGGGTGACTTAAAACAGAATTTAGAAAAAATAAATCACTACGGCAAGCGCGCCGGCGATATTGTTAAAGGTATGCTCCAACATAGCCGCAGTAGTAGTGGTTTAAAAGAGCCCACCGATATCAATGCACTTACGGATGAATATTTACGATTGGCGTATCATGGATTAAAAGCAAAGGATATAGATTTTAACGCCACCATGAAAACTGATTTTGATGAATCAATTGATAAGATCAA
>JBKCVJ010000003.1:0-15210 GCA_046317915.1 Sphingobacteriales bacterium | reverse complement strand
AATCCCAACTGCAGGGTCTTCTCGATGCCCACCACCACAAACAATCCCAGTCCGATCGCATCAAACAGGATCATCGTTTTACGAAGATGAATGGTGGCATTATAAAACAACACGCTTGCTGCAAGTGCAATGCCTGTGATGATGAGATATGAAGGCTGTACCATCCAAAAAGGCGTAACGCCCAGGAAAAGATCCCTGAGCGTTCCGCCACCGATGGCTGTTACCAGCCCTACGATATATGCACCAAATAAATCGAAATTCTTCCCTTCCGCTGAACGGATCCCACTGATCGCAAAAGCGAAGGTGCCGAGGTAATCAATGTAAATGGTAGGATCTATCATTCATCATTAATTATCATATCCGCCCCTGCGCTTCGACTTCGTCTGCGCGGGCCAACGCTGGTTGCCTTGCAATGGTGCTTTCTCTGTTGAACTGCGCTGCGGATCTTCACAGGCCATGTACACCAGGATTGCCGTCAGTATCGCATTGTTGCGAACATCGTCAAACACGATCTTATCATAGGTATCCCTGTTGGTATGCCAGGTGTAGTTGAAATAAGACCAGTTCAATGAACTCAGTGAAAATGCGGGTGCACCTACAGCTACAAATGATGCATGGTCAGAACCGCCGCCACCGGGAGCGCCGGGGAATGTGGTCTTGATGGAATCTTTAT
Source organism: Sphingobacteriales bacterium (assembly GCA_046317915.1). Classification (GTDB taxonomy): domain Bacteria; phylum Bacteroidota; class Bacteroidia; order Chitinophagales; family Chitinophagaceae; genus Pollutibacter. Next base: position 14,537 of record JBKCVJ010000003.1, on the reverse strand, counting down.
ACTCGCCCGGAACAGCAGCAAGCCATCGGCCCAAATAATCCTTGGCGTTGGCATAACCAGAGCCACCGATATTCACCACGCGGCCGGTTCCATTGTCCTGGTTGAACAAAGCCTGCAGATTGCTCACGATTTCCGGATGATCTTCCACAAATGCGCGCGAGCCATTCAGGCCCTGCTCTTCACTGCCCCAATGACCCACGAGGATCGTACGTTTCGGATTGGGATATACTTTCTTGAGAATACGCATCGCTTCCATCATCACCATGGTACCTGTGCCATTGTCTGTTGCACCCGTGGCGCCGTCCCATGAATCAAAATGCGCAGACATCATCACATATTCATTCGGCTTTTCTGTGCCTTTGATCTCTGCGAGTGTATTAAAGGTGGGGACTTCGCCGAGTTCTTTCGACTGCGTGAAAATGGTCAGTTCAGGCGCTTTACCGGACTCCGTGAGCCTGTAGATCAGACCATAGTCTTCCAACATCACATCAACCGTGGGGATCTTTTTGGTGTAGGCATCAAAGATCTTGTTCACGCCAAAACCCTGGCTCCAGTTGCTACCGATGATACCCGCTGCACCTGCTTTTTCCAATGCCTGTGCGAGCTGGCGATTGTTGTAGCCGGTTTTGCTGATGCGCTTGCGCCATGCATTCATGGCATCTTGCTTGTCTTTCTGCATCTTATCAAAGGATGCCTTGGTGGCAAATTCTTTCCAGTTGTATTCCGGCCTGCCCGTGGGTTGCGGCATAGCTACTAATACGAATTTCCCTTTCACATTAGGCAACCACTGCTGGAAAGCCAGCGAGTCTGCTACATCCGCAAGGATGATGGTGGTTGCATTCACCGGTTTTTTCGTAGCAGGAGAAAACGCCAACTGTGTTGCCTCCAGCGACTTCACCCAGGGACTGAGCATATCAACATGCGTTACGCCGCGATCCCAACCTCTCCAGGTTCCGTAGTTCTCCCTTTTTGCCTCAATACCATACTGCCTGTATTGCGCTATCGCCCAGTCGCTCGCCTGCACCATCTTGGTAGATCCCACCAACCGCGGACCGATTCCGTCCATCAGCTCATGACTGCGTTGCATGAGTTGGGAATTTTCTGTGGCTTCTTTGATAATGGCGGCCACCACTGGATCTTGTTGTGCCTGCGCCGAGGCATGAATGAATTGTGCCGATATAACGGTAATGGCCAGTTGTTTTAAAAAACGCATGTGAGGTACTATTTTACTTGTGATAATTTATCGAGCTCATTTGATGCTATTTTTGTCCGATTCTCTCGTAGAGAACTGATTACTTGAACGAAAAACTATTTTGAATTGAAAAGCAGCGTAAGTAATTCATTTTTTGTACTTTATGAATACATATATTATACTAAAGTTACTACTAATTATTACCAATATTTGGTGTTAACCATATTTACTCCTAATTTTAGGATATATTAGGAGTAAATATGAAAATACCTGAAGCTCCCCCACCCATACCAAATGATTTTCACTATGGGGATGTTTTGGATGATCTCGTGAAAATTAGAAAATTCCGCGATTTCTTTCAAATCAATGAAAATCAATATCCATACTGGGAAAAATGGAAATACATTGCTAGGGAATGGGGCTACGATGAAACAAAATTGTGGGCAGCCGTGCGGATCATCCGCGGCGGAAACAATTTACAACTTACAAGTTCTTATTTATTCAAAATAAATGCTCCATCACTCATGCAAAAGTATATGCATGAGTTTGATATGAATTTGGGAGGATCAATCCAAAGTGATGGAATCATCCCCAGCCAAGAAAAAGAACGCTATCTATTGAGCTCGCTTATGGAGGAAGCTATTGCATCTTCACAATTGGAAGGAGCGGTGACTACTCGCAAGCTGGCTAAAGAAATGTTGGAAACTAATCGTAAGCCTCGCAACGAATCTGAACAAATGATTGCGAATAATTACGAGGGGATGAAATGGATTGTTAGGAACAAGAACAAGCCATTCACTATAGATAATATACTTGAATTGCATGGAATTATCACCAGAAATACGCTCGCGAATAGCAAGGATGAAGGCGCGTTTAGGTCAGACGACACAATTAATGTAGTTGATGTTCAAACCGGCGAAATTGTTCATATGCCGCCTTCCTTTGAAAGACTGCAAGAGCTCATGCTTGCATTTTGTGACTTTGCAAATCAAAAAGAACCAGATCGTTTTTTTGTACACCCCATTACAAGAGGTATCATCTTGCATTTCCTATTAGGATTTATACACCCATTCGCCGACGGTAACGGCAGAACCGCCCGTTCTGTTTTCTACTGGTATTTAGTTAAAAAAGGGTATTGGCTCGTAGAATATATGTCGGTTTCCCGGGTTATCCTGCAGGCAAAAGCCCAATACGCACGCGCTTATTTACACACTGAGCTCGACGATAATGACCTGACCTACTTTATACTGTACAATTTACGGTGCCTTCAAATTGCACTAAAGGAATTAAAAAAATATATTGAAAGAAAGACGAAAGAAAAAGACAGTACAATTGGACTACTAAGAAATACGGTATTTAATGATCGACAAATTTCATTACTGCAGGAAATAATTCATGATCAAAGTATTTCCTTTTCCGTTAATCAATTGCAGCAATGGTTCAAAGTAAGTAACCAAACCGCCCGTAATGATCTGAATGAACTTGCGAATGCAGGACTACTTGAGTTTAGAAAATCGGGTAAACAATTGCGCTTTTTTGCAACCCAAAATTTCACCCAGATTCTGTCCGCTATGCAAGGCCAACATTAACAGAAAACTACCAGTAAAATATTTTATAGCGTATAAAACTATGAATTAGGGAATATTTTCTCACGAAATCAAGGCAAAGCCTGATGCCGCAATTACACGAACCGGCCAGCTGGGGAAATAGTCATCTTGCAAAAAAACTTGAGCAGCTGGCAGGTTGAGCTTTTAAACATACAACAGATAAGGAGCCATCGTACGAAACCAATTTTGTGACAGGTCTATAGCTGGTGATTCCTGATTTTTCATTTTCTCGAAAGCATTCTTATACCCCAACAACTTGTCTAAATGCTTTACACCACTCGGATTGGCATGCGTGGTGTAGAATCTTTCCTGAACCATTTCCGGGTAAAATCTGAAAATGGTTTGCAGAATAGCGACTCCGGTAGAAACGGCTTTGAAGTTTGGAAGATCGGTGATCTTCAGCTTCACGCCATAGCAGGTTTCATCAGCGAACACACCGGACGATGGCACATAATGTACCGGCTCCAACTGCACATGTTGTAGTACAGCCTGCAAGGCAGGGTAAAGCTCATCCACATTTATCCATGGTGCACCGAACTGACTGAATGGATGATCTGTACCTCTCCCCTCGTTCACCAATATTCCTTCCAACAAGCCAGTGCCAGGATACAGCATGGCTGTGTGAATATTTTGTATTGCGGGTGATGTGGGTACAAATGGAAATGCATCAACAGCAGTGTGGTGACGATGGTAGCCTTCCACTTTCACGACATCTATCTGCAAAGCAGGCATCCTTGTGGCCGCGAAATACAAAGCCAGTTCACCGAGTGTGCAGGCATGTTTCAGCGGAATATTCCATCTGCCAATAAATGATGCGCAGTGTGCTTCGTCCAGCATAGGACCTTCTGCATTCTCCAACAAGGCACCAATGGGATTGGGGCGATCCAATACAACAAAGCGTTTGCCAGCCCGGGCACATGCTTCCATTACATAAGTCATGGTCCAGAGATAAGTATAGAATCGGCAACCCACGTCTGGTATATCAAACAACACCAGGTCCACATCCTTGAGGTCCTCTTCATTCGGCGCCAGTTTCTCACTATATAAGCTGATCACCGGTAATCCAGTAACAACATCCTCTCCGCCTTGCTGCGGCACGCCATCGTCCCCCTTCACAGTGATCCCATGCTCGGGAGAAAACAAGCTGATAAGATTAAAATGATGGTTCAGCAAGGCAACCCTGGATAAAGTCCCGCTTATATCCATGGCGGCGTTGTTCGTTACCAGGGTGAGTCGTTGGTTTCGAACCGCCGTTTCTCGCAAGAGAAAGGAATCAATACCGAAAGATAATTTTGAAGGCATGCCAATGAAAAAATGACCACATAAAACTATGATCCTTTTCCACGCTGACAAAAAGACCAACCTTATCAATTATACCATTTGGACATTGCGAAGACTAAACATCTATCTTTAGCACCATCATGCGTTTATTCAAAGAGAAAGCAACTGTTATTGTCACCTGTCCTAAAAGGCTTGCCCCTTATCTGGAACAGGAGATCAAAGAACTGGGATTTGAAACAGAAGAAACATTTGTAACGGGGGTTCGTATCAGTGCTTCCCTGAACGACTGTATCAAGCTGAACCTTAATTTGAGATGTGCCAGCCAGGTATTGTATAGCTTAAAACAGTTTGAAGCAGCGCATTCGGATGATATCTATAGCCATCTGAAAGACTATCCCTGGGAAGAGATTTTAATAGAAAACGGATATTTCTCGATTACCAGCAATGTCAATAATCCTACCATCAATAACAGTATGTTTGCTAACCTCCGTGTTAAAGATGCCATCGCGGACCGGATGCGTGAAAAAACAGGTCTCAGACCTTCAACAGGGTCCGCATTGACGGGAGCCGTGATCCATTTGTTCTGGAAGAATGAACACGCAGAGATTTTTATTGACAGTACGGGTGATTCATTGGGCCGACATGGCTACCGGAAAATACCGGGCCAGGCACCGATGCTGGAAGCTTTGGCAGCAGCCACCGTTTATGCTACTCGCTGGGATCGAAAGTCGCCATTTATCAATCCGATGTGCGGTTCAGGAACAGTAGCCATTGAAGCAGCGATGATTGCTACCAACAGGCGGCCGGGGCTGTTCCGTACCAACTATGCCTTTATGCACCTGAAGGGTTATGAGGAATCAGTCTACTTACAGGAAGACGCGCTTCTGGAAAAACAGATCACTGAAATACCCGGCCTCAGGATCATTGCAACAGATTACAGTGCCAGAGCTATTGAAAATAGTCGTAAGAATGCAGCGGCAGCCGGAGTAGCAAAACTGATTGAATTTTCTGTTTGCGATTTTGCCGATACGGAGATCCCAGAAGGAGAATCAGGCGTATTTTATGTAAACCCGGAATATGGTGAAAGATTGGGTGATGTAACCGAACTGGAAGGAACTTACAGTCGCATTGGCGACTTCATGAAACAAAAATGTGGCGGGTACTGGGGCTATGTATTCACCGGCAATCTTGAATTAGGCAAGAAAATTGGATTAAAGCCAAAGCGACGCATCGAATTCTATACCAGCACCATCGATGCCCGTCTTTTTGAATTTGAATTATACAAAGGCACCAGAACGGTAAAGACACACACTATCCCCATTGCATAACTCATAGTTATGAAGTTGGGGAAGGGTTTTGGGATTTACAGCCGAAATTTGATTGATTTCGAAAAAATTTAATCCCCCGGGAAGACCCTTGCTAAATCAACACATATGAGTCAGTACTGGCATTCCCTTACCACTGAAGAAGTTTTAGACAGTCTGAAGACCAGCAGATCCGGATTATCTGAAGATGAGGTGGCAGACCGGCAAGAACAATTCGGTATCAACCTACTGACAAAGAAAAAAGGGAATAGCGTACTGAAGTTGCTCTGGCAACAATTGTCCAACCCGTTGATCTACGTTCTCCTCGTAGCTATAGCCCTTGCTTTCCTTATGGGTAAAGTAACAGACGCATTTGTGATCCTGTCTGTTGTACTCATCAATACATTCATTGGATTCCTTCAGGAGTGGGGCGCAGACAGGACCATCCGGAGCCTGATGGATATGGCACCCGAATTTACAGTGGTCAAAAGGAATGGGGTCCAGAAAAATATTCCTTCCCGCAACCTCGTTCCGGGGGACCTGGTGTTGTTGCAGGCAGGTGATAAAGTATCAGCCGATTTACGCCTTTGCCAGGTGAAATCATTCCAGTGTGAAGAAGCATCACTAACAGGTGAAAGTGTTCCGGTGACAAAGACCACAGATCCTGCAGATGTTGCTGCCGGAATAGGAGACAGACATTGCATGGCATTCGCAGGTACCTTGGTTTCCCATGGCACAGCTGAAGGTATTGTAGTGAAAACAGGAATGCAGACCGAGATCGGTAAGATATCTTCTTTGTTGCAAGAGACGCCTAACCAGGAGACGCCCATGGTCAAAGCTATTGGGCGCTTGGGGGCATGGATCACTATCGCCATTATCCTTGTTAGTCTGCTGCTTTTTGCGGTAGCTATGGCGAGGAATTACCCTTTCGCGGACGCAGCACTTTCCGCCATTACACTTGCCGTTGCGGCCATCCCTGAAGGATTGCCGGCTGTCATCACTATTGCTTCAGCCATAGGTGTCAAAAGAATGGCACAACGAAAAGCCATTATCAGGCATCTTCCTGCTGTAGAAACCCTGGGCAGCACAACAGTCATATGTTCTGATAAAACGGGAACGCTAACCAGGAATGTAATGACGGTAACCGGCTTATGGACCGGCGAGAAACACTACCAGGTAACGGATGAAGCTATCCTGTATGACGAAACCAGGGTAGACATCGCCCATCACGCTGAGCTTTATCAATTGCTGGTTGCAGGGACATTGTGTAACGACGCCAGTACAGAACGGCGCAATGGCGCAGAAGAAAAAGTGGGCGACCCTACTGAACTGGCACTCGTTGAAGTCTTTGAAAAATTAGGGTTTGACGACAGGCAACTAAGGACATCTTCACGCAGGTTGGATGAGGTGCCCTTTGACTCAGACAAGAAATTCATGGCTACTTTACATATCCATCCGAACGGCGACAACATCATCTACCTGAAAGGCGCACCGGAAGTGGTATTGCCCATGACCACCGAAGACATAGCATTTAAAACACTCATCCGCCAGGAAACGCTAATGTTCGCAGACCGCGGAAATCGCGTTCTCGCGTTCGCCAGCAAATACGTTAATAAAGAAAGGATCAGCGAAGATGACCTTACAAGTGGATTTCGGTTTATGGGGTTACAAGCGATGATAGACCCCCCGAGACCCGAAGTGCGGCAATCCATTCTGGCATGCCAGCAGGCTGGCATCACGGTTAAAATGATTACAGGTGACCACCCCGGAACAGCGCTCGCCATCGGAAAAGAGCTGGGTATATGGAAGGAAGGACAGCCTGTGTATGCAGGTAACGATCTTTCAGCAATGAATCATGAAGCGTATAAGCAGGCTGTTGCAGATGCAAATATTTTTGCCCGGGTATCTCCGGAACACAAACTGAAATTGGTAGAGGCACTTCAAGCCAATGGGGCCGTTGTGGCTATGACGGGTGATGGAGTGAATGACGCACCCGCGTTGAAACGAGCCAATATTGGTGTGGCGATGGGAATTACCGGCACATCAGCGGCAAAAGAAGCTGCTGATATGATCCTTGCCGATGATAATTTCCAAAGCATCAGGGCTGCAGTAGAAGAAGGAAGGCGAGTGTATGACAACCTGCTGAAATCACTGGTGTTTGTTTTGCCCACAAGCATCGGCCTTGGATTAGTAACTTTCATCGCCATTCTGATTTTTCCAGTTACTGACGGTCAGGTGATAAGGCCCATTCTACCGGCGCAGGTATTATGGATCAATCTGATCACAGCAGTTGCCCTGGCCCTGCCCCTTGCGCTTGAACACATGGAACCCGATATCATGCAACGCCCTCCGCGCCAATCCAATCGGCCAATGTTCTCTAAAAAAATCCTCCTGCGTATGTTCATGGTATCTCTGGCTATGGCATTGGGAACAGTAGGAATGTTCATGTGGGAGTATCACTCGAAGTTGAAAGATGGCGTCATTTCTGCAGCGGCTATTGCTGAAGCCCAGACTATGTCTGTCACCGCCATGGTGCTGTTCCAGGTTGTCTACCTGCTCAACTGTCGTTCACTCACCCATAGTTTCTTCAAACTATCCTTGTTTTCGAATCCCGCAGTGTATATTGGAATTGCTGTGGTCATATCTGCGCAGCTCTTATTTATCTATACGCCCTTCATGAACAACATCTTTGGATCAATGCCGCTGAGTGCTGGTGCAATCCTGCTTACATTTCTAGTTGCATTGGTTCTTTTCCCATTGCTGGAGATAGAGAAAAAAGTGAGGCTATTTGGAGAGTGACGAAGTAATCAGGATATATACCTATTCAACTACTAATAAAATGAATGTAAAGAAACTGCTGCTGGTCATAATGATCTTGTTTTATCTTCTTGCAGGATATAACCATTTTGCAAATCCGGAATTCTACTACCCTCTAATTCCACCATACCTTTCAGCATGGTCAGGATCGATAAATATTCTGTCTGGTATCATCGAGATTTTATTGGCGTTGATGCTGATCCCGAAAGCCACAAGAAAGGCTGCTGCATGGGGTATTATGCTCATGCTGATTGCATTCATACCAAGTCATATCTATTTTATCCAGAAAGGAATATTCCAGCTTGGACCCATTGAAGTCACTCCGGCAATCGCATGGTTGAGACTCCTGGTTGTTCATCCGATGTTGTTATTATGGGCATGGTACATTGCCAGAACAGATCAAATTGTTCCAATCGTAACTGCGGGGGTTAAAAACTGACTCGGCACCACCAGGAAAAAATTACTTTGGCTTCTTGCATTCTAGTTTCCATAGCCATTCCTAGCTCTAATGAAGAATATACTGTATTATTTACATTCAAACACTCATCTCTGAAGATTCCGTTGAAAGATTCAATAAACGGATTATCAGTAGGCTTACCGGGTCTTGAGTAATCAAGGGTAACCTTGTTTTCATACGCCCATCGATCAAGGTCCTTGCTGATAAACTCACTGCCGTTACCTACTTGGATGCGCTCGGGCAGCGGATTTACTTCGGCGCGGTCGTTTGCTATGTAAGTTAAGTCCCTCTTCCTTATAAATGCGATGTACCCGCTTCCGTTATCTTTCCAGCCCTCCCGGCGAAGCAATATATAAATCCGGTTGTACCCATACCGCACCCGCGTCTCTGCAATTTCTTTTATCCGCTGGCGTACCGGCCGGTGTTCTCGACGGTGCTCCTGATAATACCAGGCCGAACGATACAACAAAATGGTGGCACAGGCGCGTTGAATAGAAACCTGTTAATCGGCCATCAGATCGGTGGCCAGTCTTTTTAGCTGTGTAATTCTCAAAGCTTTTTTAACATGTCTTGGAGCATTTGTTTGTCCAGGCTAAGGTCACGATCTGTTTCAATTTACTGTTTTCCTCCTCCAGTTGTTTCAATCGACGCAGTTCGGTTACTCCGAGGCCACCGTACTTTTTCTTCCAATTGTAGAACGGCGCTTCACTGATACCCATCTTCCGACACACTTCTTTGATCGCAGTACCGGTTTCTGATTGCTTGATCGCAAAAACTATTTGCCCATCGGTAAACTTGGTATTCTTCATGAGTAATGTTTCATTTTTAAAATATGAAATAATACCCAAATCTCTACTTTACCAGTGTCCGGTTTTGTGGGAGGAGATCACAGGCTCAGAGAATTGAAAGTAGAAACAATTCCTAACCAAGGGACATCTTTTACAATCCCGTTACCGGTATAAACTAAGTGCAGTGAGGATGGCTTTTGGGCCGAACCTATAAATTATAAAACGGCAAAGAACTATATTAGCAATCAACTATTATTCCATTTATGAGATATCTTATCTTCATTACTATTCTACTCACTTTTTCAATTAGTAGTTTTGGACAGGATAGTGCCCAATGGGCAATTAAAAAAAATATAGACTCATTTGTACAAAAATTTGAATTAGAAAAAGATTTTGATGTAAGAACCGATATGTTACTGAGGTTTAATAGTTCGTCAGGGGTAGAAGCAGACCCGCTCTATATCCTTGATTTAGCAGCCAAAATTTATAAGATTAGCCAAAAGAATAATGACAGGAACGCAGAAGCCACGGCTTGGACTGATTACGGTCAAGGCTATAGGCTTATGGGTAATTATACAAAAGCGTTGGAATGTCATTATAAGGCGATAGCCATTGCAACAAAATTTGGCAATAATGCACAAATTGCTCATAGCTATAATCAATTGGGGAATATTTACAAAGACAGGGAAGAAAATGATAAGGCAATAGAAATTTATCGAATCGCTCTTTTCTATTCCGAAGCGGCCCGCGCTAAAATTGTTAAGTATGCCCCTCCATTGAACCTTGGAACAGTCTACTTGAATGAAGGTAAGCTAGATTCATCCATTTATTACTCAAATCGGGCCTTGGAAGTTCTTTACCTTACTAATGAAAACCAAAATAGATTCATCCCAACAATGTTAGGGAATCTGGGAGGTGCATACAGCAGGATGAATAAGAAAAAAGAAGCAGAGAAATATTTTCAACGTGCCTTGTCCATTGTTACAAAGTCAGATTATACATACACTCGTATAAAGCAGGGAGTCTTTTTTACCGTTTCAGAACATTTTCGCAGGAATCAGCAGATGGATTCCTGTCTTTATTATGCCAAAATGTCCATTGCGGCTGTAGAAAATACCCACTATAGCTACCTGATGACTAAACCTGCTAAAATGTTGAGTGAAATATACGATGGTAAAAATGCCGACAGTACCGTTAAATATCTCAAGATCTATCTCAAAACCAATGAAGTGATCAATAGTACAAGGGTAACCCAGCAATTGCAAGTGATGGTATTTGAAGAAGAACAACGGAAATTGGAATTGGAGCAGACAAGGAAAGAAGCACAGGTCCGTTTGAAAATATATTTCCTGATTGCCGGTTTATTGTTGGTTAGCATCTTTGGTTTATTGATGTTCCGAAACAATAGACAAAAACATAAAATTAATACCAAACTCGAAAACACACTTGCTAACCTTCAAGCTACACAGAAACAACTCGTTCAATCCGAAAAAATGGCCTCACTTGGTGAACTCACTGCCGGCATTGCCCATGAGATCCAAAACCCGCTGAACTTTGTGAATAATTTTTCGGAAGTGAGTACTGAATTAGTAGATGAAATGAAATCAGAAATAAAAAAGGGTAATTATGATGAAGTAAACGTAATTGCTGATGATGTAAAACAAAATCTAGAAAAGATAAATCACCATGGTCAACGTGCAGCTGATATTGTAAAAGGTATGCTTCTACACAGCCGCAGTAGTAGTGGTGTAAAAGAGCCCACCGATATCAATGCACTTGCGGATGAATATTTACGATTGGCATATCATGGATTAAGAGCAAAGGATATAGATTTTAACGCCACTATGAAAACTGATTTTGATAAATCAATTGGTAAGATCAAGATCATTCCACAAGATATAGGCAGAGTGATCTTGAACTTGATTACCAATGCTTTTTATGCAGTGAATGAAAAATCAAAACAAGGTATTGCGGATTATGAACCTACTGTTTCGGTAAGTACAAAAAAGGTCAATGATAAAGTAGAGATTAAGGTTACCGACAATGGCAATGGAATTCCTGCCAATATATTAGATAAAATATTTCAACCCTTCTTTACCACCAAACCTACTGGCCAGGGTACTGGATTAGGATTGAGCTTGAGTTATGATATTGTAAAGGCGCATGGAGGAGAATTAATGGTAGAAAGTAAGGAAGGAGCGGGAAGTGAGTTTCTTATTCAATTACCTATTGTCTGAATTTAGGGGAGTACTATAGTAATGCCTGCCTGCCGGTAAGGCTGGGCTTTTAGGAAGTTCTTTATCAACGGGCTTTGGCATGGGAATTATCCAATCCGGGATTATCCTTTACCAGGGAGATTGAACAGGAAATATTTTATAAAGATTTGCAAGAGGGGGTGGGAACCACTTTTAGTAGTATACTTCCTGTATAGTAAATAAGGATAAATCAGGAAAGGGCGATATAGCTAATTTTTCGTTTGGTTATTATTTAGGAAATAGCATGAGTAGTTCTGTTTTTCAATCAGTTACATGTTTTCGATAAACTGCTTAACTTAATTATATATACCCAACTTATGAGTAAGAAGCTGATTGTTTTACTATCTTTTTTTGTGTCCCTATATACTTTACAGGCGCAGGATTTGCCTACCGACCTAAAGAGCCGATTGAACAAACCTATTAGCGATTCATCTTTAGTAGCTGATTTAGAGGAAGTGATTAACTTTTATCGCGAAAAAAATAGAGATACCGCATTATTTTATATTAATAAGGCTTTAGCTATTTGTGAGAAAAACAAACAGTTATTGATGTCTGTATGGTTTAAAACGATGCAGGTTAATCAACTTTTGGGGAAACAAAAATTTGCTGCTGGCTATCAATTACTTAATGAAATTGAAAAGAAATTACAGGAAGTAAATAAGCAAAATAGCACTTGGAAAATTCAAGATACCGGAACATTCGAACAAAATAAATACTGGGCCTTGGCTGCTATAAATTATAATTATCAAATTCTAATGCAGCAAACATTGAACTTTGAGCAAGCCAGAGTTGTTATACGCAGAACAAAAGAATATGCAGAACTTGCCGCTGGTTCAAATAGATTTATTTCGGGCTCAACCTCGGCATTGGCTTTTTTATTTATAACCATGAAAAAGCCAGACTCTGCCATTATAGTTTTAAATGCAGTTAAGTCTAGTAATGGGTTTGGTACATATTTTTATTCGTTTAATAATATGTTATACGGTTTTGCATATTCAGACATACATAAATACGCAATATCTAATCAATATCTATATAAGTCAGTACAAGATAAGAATTCAAAGAATATAGCTACTCGAAGTGCTTTACGACTTTCACAAAACTATTTACAGCTAAATAAGATTGATTCAGCTTATTATTATGCGAAATATTTACTTGATACCTTATCAAGCTTAGGTTACTCCAATTTTGAAGTTGATTTAGGAGTAGCCTATAAAAGCTTATATGAGTGTTTTATCAGAATGAATAAACCTGATAGTGCATTTAAGTACGCTCAAATGGCTTTGATAGCTAGCGATACCCTATATAGCTCAAGAATTAAAAATCTAACCGAATTTCAGCAACTACTGTTTTCGGAGAATAAAAGAATTGAGGCTTTGGAGAATGCCAGAACAGAAAAAATTTCGCGATGGACTAACTTAGCGGCTATTTCATTTGCTCTATTGATTGGGTTTATAGCGATTCTGTTGTATAGAAATGTTCAGCAAAGCAAAATGGCAAATGCTAATTTACTGTCGCAAAAAGAGAAACTGCAGCAAACCCTAGACCAGCTGAAATCCACACAATCACAACTGGTGCAGGCTGAAAAAATGGCCAGCCTTGGTGAACTCACTGCGGGTATAGCGCACGAAATTCAAAACCCGCTCAACTTTGTGAACAATTTTAGCGAAGTGAGTACTGAGTTGGTAAAAGAAATGGTGGAAGAAGTTGATAGAGGAAATACAGAAGAAGTAAAAGCCATTGCCAATGATGTGGTACAAAATCTGGAAAAGATAAATCATCACGGTACACGTGCAGCTGATATTGTAAAAGGCATGCTCCAACACAGCCGCAGTAGTAGTGGTGTAAAAGAGCCCACCGATATCAATGCACTTGCGGATGAATATTTACGATTGGCGTATCATGGATTAAAAGCAAAGGATATAGATTTTAACGCCACCATGAAAACTGATTTTGATAAATCAATTGATAAGATCAATATCATTCCACAAGATATAGGCAGAGTGATCTTGAATTTGATTACCAATGCTTTTTATGCAGTGAATGAAAAATCAAAACAAGGTATTGTGGATTATGAACCTACTGTTTCCGTAGTTACAAAAAAAGGCAATCATCAAGTAGAAATCAGGGTTACCGACAACGGCAATGGAATTCCTGCCAATATCGTAGATAAAATATTTCAACCCTTCTTTACCACCAAACCTACCGGGCAGGGAACAGGATTAGGATTGAGTTTAAGTTATGATATTGTAAAGGCGCATGTTGGAGAAATAACGGTAGAGAGTAAGGAAGGGATGGGAACTGAGTTTATTATTCAATTACCTATTGTCTGAATCACGGATTAATGGGATTATAAGATTACACAGATTACTACAATGACTGAATTAAAATATAAAGACATAACTGAAAAAGAATAAACTTTGGAAGTAAGCGCGTAACATTTAAAAGACTTGTATTATGAAAATCAAATCAGTAAAATCCATAAATCCGTGTATATCCGTGATTCAGACGGGTTATGACATTGTGACCAAGGGGCATGGCGGAACCATCAACCTGCAATCAAAACCGGAAGAGGGCACAACATTTTCCATCTGGCTTCCAATTAAATTGGGCCACCTTACTCAATAACTCAACCCATCCCCAAATTTAAACAAAGCATAACCCTTGGATTTGAGGTAACCAGGTACATCCGATTGATTGTCCATTACCAAGTATTCAATAAAAATTTCATGTAATTCTCTTCAATCGGTTTAGTTTTACCACTTTGAAATATTATAGCGAAAAAAATCTTAATTTGTTTTTTTAAATTTCATGTATGAAAATATTAGTTGTAGAT
>JBKCVJ010000002.1:0-3627 GCA_046317915.1 Sphingobacteriales bacterium | reverse complement strand
CCATCTCATAGTCTGACTGATTATGCGGGCACTTATTCGCATCCAGGATATGGCAGTTTCATCATTCGTATGGAAGGCGATAGTCTAAAAGGTAGTTACAACAAAACCAACCTTACCGTTAAACACTACATGTACGATGTTTTTTCTGCCATACCCACAGATGAGGCCAGTGCTGTAGATGAATCAGATGCTTTAAAGCTCAGTTTTACGATGGATGAAAACGGTAACATCAATGCCATCAGTGCTCCATTAGAGTCAAGTGTGGCTCCCATCATCTTGAAAAAAGAGATCAGGACCATCTCCCTGTCAAAAGAACTTCTGGAAAAATATACAGGCAATTATGAGATCCAGGGTGCAAAAGTGAAAGTGTACTTAAGGGCAGATAACACCTTGATGGCATCCGTGCCCGGGCAGCCAGACTACGAACTCCTGCCAACGGGAGAGCATGCTTTTACCATCAGGGTATTGAGCGGATACAGTATTGTATTTGAAGCAGGAGCAAACAATGCCATCACGGGACTGAAATTTGTGCAACCCAACGGAACGTTTAAGGCAACTAAAAAAACAAATTGATATGCGCATATTATTGTCAATCTGCATCTTCTTGATATTTGCAGGATGTAAGTTGAGTACCCATGATAGTCTTCCCACTGTTGACAAATACTTCGCGTATGGAGATACCAGTGTAAAGTCGGGAGGTGTGCGGATGGTGGAGATCAATACCCCCAAAGGTAAATTCAAGGTATGGACCAAACGCATCGGAAACAATCCGCGGATCAAGGTATTGTTGTTGCATGGGGGGCCGGGTTCAACGCATGAATCTTTCGAGAGTTTTGAAAGTTTCTTTCCCCAGGAAGGATTTGAATTTTACGAGTATGACCAGTTGGGTTCTTACTATAGTGACCAACCCAACGACAGCAGTTTGTGGACGAACGAAAGATTTGTGGAGGAAGTGGAACAGGTGCGTTTGGCGCTTGGGATGAACAAAGACAATTTCTATTTATTGGGGGTTTCATGGGGCGGTATCCTTGCAATGGATTACGCGTTGAAATACCAGCAAAACCTTAAAGGGCTGATCATCAGCAATATGATGGCGAGTTGCCCGGCCTATGATAAATATTCCGAGGTTTTGGCTAAGCAGATGCCCAAGGAAGTAGTGGATACGGTGAAAGCGATGGAAGCACGCGGCGCATACAATGATCCAAAATATATGGAATTGCTGATGCCTAATTTTTACAAGAAACACTTGTGCAGGCTGGAAGAATGGCCCGATGCGGTGAACCGTTCCTTCAAGCACATGAATCCGAATATCTACGTGCTGATGCAGGGGCCTTCAGAATTTGGCATATCAGGAAGGCTGGAAAACTGGGACGTGAGTGCCAGGCTGAAGGAGATCAAAGTTCCAACATTGACCGTGGGGGCGGCACATGACACCATGGATCCGGAGTATATGAAGTGGATGAGCACGCAGGTACAGAAAGGCCGCTTCTTGCTATGCCCGAACGGAAGCCATCTATCCTGCTGGGATGATCAGCCGCATTATTTTCCGGGTATCATCGCCTTCATCAAAGATGTAGACAGTGGAAAGATGTAATTAAGAGATTGAACAGTTCACCCAACCGGCGTCAAAATTGGCGCCGTATTTTTTATAGAAATTAATGGCAGGCTCATTCCAATCGAGCACCTGCCAAACCATACCGGTAAACCCTTTTGCCTTGTATTCCACAATGAGCTGATCAAAAAGCATTTTGCCAATGCCATGACCACGCATTTTTTCTGTGACGATGATATCTTCCAGGTACATGCGCTGTCCTTTCCAAGTAGAGTAGCGGATGTAATACAATGCAAGTCCTTCCACCCTTCCATCAACCTCCGCCACAAATGCCCACCAAACCGGATTGGCACCAAAGCCACTCTCACGAAAATGATCCATAGTAACCGTCACTTCTTCCGGCGCTTTCTCATAAACCGCAAGTTCATGCACCAGCTCCATCATCCGGAAACAATCTGACGCTACCGCCTGCCTTATCTTAATCTCCATATTGCAAAATACTAATTTCCAAAAACCATTGACAATTGCCAATTGCTAATTGCCAATTGTCAATTGCTAATTAACCCCATTTGCCTCAACCCCCTTATCAATCTTCAATATAAGCCCCTGCAACACCTTCCCCGGTCCCACTTCCGTGAACTTCGTTGCACCATCAGCGATCATCGCCTGCACCAACTGCGTCCATCTCACCGCACCAGTAAGCTGATCAATCAGGTTTCGCTTGATATCTTCCGGTGCCGTCACCGCTTTGGCCACAACATTCTGGTATACCGGGCAAGTAGGCGTATGGAATTTGACGGATTCAATGGCTGCCGCAAGTTCTTCACGGGCCGGCGCCATCAGGGGAGAATGGAAAGCGCCGCCAACAGGAAGTACCATCGCTCTTTTTGCTCCGGCTTCTTTCATTTTCTCACAGGCCACTTTCACGGCATTGATGGAACCACTGATCACGAGCTGGCCGGGGCAGTTGTAATTGGCGGGCACCACTACTTCACCTGTTTCTTCAGACACCTGTTTGCAGATGGCATCCACTTTATCATCATCAAGGGCCAGTACGGCGGCCATGGTTGAAGGCACGTGCTCGCAGGCTTTCTGCATGGCGAGAGCGCGGATGTTCACGAGTTTCAGTGCATCATCAAAGCTGAGGGTACCATTGGCTACCAGTGCGGTGAATTCGCCAAGGGAATGACCTGCTACCATCTGCGGTGCAGCACCTTCCAGGCTGCGATAAGCAATCACGGAATGAAGGAAGATGGCCGGTTGGGTAACCTTGGTCTGCTTCAGGTCCTCATCGGTACCATTGAACATGATATCAGACAAACGAAATTCGAGGACATCGTTGGCCTGTTCAAATAGTTTCTTGGAAAAAGCGCTGTTTTCGTAGTACTCTTTGCCCATTCCAGGGAATTGGGAACCCTGTCCCGGGAAGACATAAGCATGTTTCATGGTCTATGGTTGGACCGCGAAAATAAGGCTTCCCCCGGATATATGGGGGAGGGATTTATCCCAAAATCAATGCAGTTTTGAGCCGATCAACCGGATGAATTCACTACGCGTTTCGTTGCGCTCAAATTCACCCCAGAAAGCAGAAGTGGTGGTGGCGGAATTCTGTTTTTGTACGCCCCGCATCATCATGCAAAGGTGTGAAGCTTCAATCACAACGGCTACGCCGAGCGGGTTGAGGGTCTCCTTGATGGCATCGAGGATCTGCGTGGTCAGCCGCTCCTGCACCTGCAGCCTGCGGGCATAAACATCCACCACCCTGGCGAGTTTGCTCAAACCGGTGATCCATCCGTTAGGGATATAGGCGATGTGTGCTTTCCCATAAAAAGGAAGCATATGGTGCTCGCACAAACTGTACAGTTCAATGTCTTTTACAATCACCATTTCACTCACCTCTTCATGGAACTTCGCAGAATTCAGGATGGCCTTTGCATCCATATGGTATCCCTGCGTCAGATATTGCATCGCCTTGGCCACGCGCTCCGGCGTTTTCAGTAGCCCTTCCCTATCCGCATCTTCGCCGAGTAGTGAAAGTGTCTCGCGATAATTATCCGTAAGGCTTGACGTGATCT
>JBKCVJ010000001.1:0-5540 GCA_046317915.1 Sphingobacteriales bacterium | reverse complement strand
GTGGACTTCATCATCGAGGGTATTGAAGAATACACTGGCGTAACCATCATTTCACCAAAGGCCGATGATATCCGGAAAATGATCATCGTGAAACTGGGCCGGGGTGTGACCATGTACAAAGGTTCAGGAGGTTTTGGAAAGGGCGGGATGAAGTTCCATGACCAGCAGATCCTGTTTACCGTGATCACACGTTTAGAGATCTCCCGGCTTCAAACGGAACTGGATGCCATCGATCCAAACGCCTTTGTGGTCATGCACTCCATCAGGGACACTAGGGGCGGTATGATCAAAAAGCGATCCTTCAGCAAATAGCCATCCTGCCCATCACGCATTGACCATGCTATTCTTCCGCTTATCCATCCCGCATTTCCTGCCTATCTTTGAAGCCATATATTTGAGACTATGAGGCGTTTTTTCGAGATCATGGGCAACAGTTTCCGGCTTGCTTTGCTGGAACTCAGGAATAACAAGCTCAGGACCACCCTGTCCCTGCTTGGCGTGACCTTTGGCATCTTCTGCATTATCGGAGTGCTTGCCACGGTGAACAGTCTCGAAACGAATGTGCAAAACGATATCAAGAAGCTTGGAGACAACACCATCTACATCGACAAATGGGTATATGGCGGCGGTGGCGGCGATTATCCATGGTGGAAATTCGTGAACAGGCCTGAACCTACTTTCGAAGAAATGGAAAAGTTGAAACAGGACACGGCCATCGTTGGAAAAATCACCTTCGTCTTGGACAACCAAGCCAATGTAGAAACGCAGAATAGCGTTCTTGAAAGAATTGAAGTGTACGGACCCAGTGCGGGATTTGAAACCTTGCAGCCCTTTGAAATGCAATACGGGCGATATTTCAGCGCCTCAGAACTGGAAAAAGGTTCACCTATCGCAGTCATTGGATATACAAATGCGGAAGTACTTTTTGGCAAACCAGAAAAAGCCATCGGCCAAAAAATAAAAGTAAAAGGGAAAGAGGCTTCCGTAGTTGGAGTGATCAAAAAACAAGGTAAAGGTGTGTTAGGCGGCGGCTGGGAATTTGACGAAGCCGTGATGATGCCCTACCCTTTCTTTAAACAGGTTTTCCGGGAAAAGTGGTCGAACCCAAAGATCATGATTCAGGGCAGGGAAGGTATTGCCCTTGAGGCCTTTAAAGATGAACTGAGAGGAAGGATGAGGAATATCAGAAGGCTGGGACCAAAAGAGGAAGATGATTTTGCGCTGAATGCCATCAGTGATTTCAGTAAGGCTGTGAGCGGGTTTTTCGGATCAGTTACTCTGGGAGGCTGGTTCATCGGACTGCTCAGTTTGATCGTTGGTGCTTTCAGTATAGCCAATATTATGTTCGTAACGGTGCGGGAACGCACCCCCACCATCGGCCTCAAAAAAGCCATCGGCGCAAAGAAAAGTACGATCCTGGCGGAGTTCCTGCTGGAGTCTGCATTCATCTGCCTGGTGGGTGGAGCCATTGGCGTTTTGCTGGTTTTTGGACTCACATTCTTATTGACGAGTCTCTTTAATTTCCCGGTTTTCATCAGCATGAAGATCCTCGGCGTTGCGGTAGGCATTTGCATTGCCATCGGCATCGGTGCAGGGATCATTCCAGCGTCTATTGCAGCAAAACTGGATCCGGTGGTTGCCATCAGATCAAAATAGTCTTTACATTAGCGAATGCTGTTGTTCAGGTGGCAAATTCTTAAGTTGACCATCGAGGAATTTTCACACAACAAAGTCAGGACCTTCCTGTCCTTGTTGGGCATCGCCATTGGCATATTCTGCATCATCGCCGTCCAGGCAACCACCAACAGCCTGGAATACAATGTGCGCTTGGGGATTGATAAACTCCAACGCAATACCATTTTTGTACAACGCACCCCCTGGGGCGGTGATCCTTTTTACCAATGTTAACCTTGGCGGCTGTTTTATAGCCTTTTTGGCTTTACTGGTTGGCGGCTTTGGGGTGGCCAAGATCATGTTTGTTTCGGTGAGGGAAAGAACCAATATTATTGGACTGAAAAAGGCTATAAGATTAATTTTTGTATTTCCCCTCACCTTCGTACTTTCAAATCTGTTGAAATTCAATATCTTCCTTTCCCGGGGGAATATCCTTCTTTCCATTACCCTGTGTATCATTTTAGGGATCCTGTCCGGCATTATTCCGGCGTCCATTGCCGCAAAGATGGACCCGGTGCAGGCCATTAGATCCAGGTAGCGTCCGCACCCAATAAAACATATGCTCAAACGTTTATAGATTAAGAATACAGTTTGGACAGCTGTAGTTTTTAATCCAATATCATCAATTTGAAGTTGTATGGTCAAGCTTATTTATGGTGCAATGCTGATGTTATTGTCCTCCGCAGCATTCCTGTTCTCGAAAGAGAAAGAAGATCTACCTTGTAAACAGTCCTTGATTGGTGTAGTGAAAGAGATAAAAACCGATGAAGCGATTTATCTCTGCATTGAAACCCCCGATCACAACATTGTTTTCCCATCCATTGAAAATGAGCGCGTTGTATTGGCTGCCGGCGCAAAAGTGCGCATATGCTATGACTCCGCAGGCACATTTAAGGAGCATTCACGAATCAGGATAAATCATGTAAGCTACTTACCTTAGCGGTTCTATGCCGCTTCACCTTCTCGCCATTGAATCGTCTTGCGACGAAACAAGTGCTTCCGTTTGTACCGATGGCCGGATCTTGTCTAATATAATAGCTACCCAAAAGATCCATGAACAATATGGCGGCGTAGTGCCGGAGTTGGCCAGCAGGGCGCATATGCAAAATATTGTCCCTGTGGTGGATGCCGCACTTTCCAAGGCCGGAATCACTTCTGCGGATTTATCAGCTATCGCATTTACCCGCTCCCCCGGTTTGATCGGCGCTTTACTGGTAGGTGCAGGTTTTGCCAAATCCATGGCGCTTGCGCTGGATATTCCCCTGATCTCTGTACATCATATGCAGGCGCACGTGCTTGCCAATTGCATCGAAGATCCCATCCCCCCGTTTCCATTTCTTTGCCTCACCGTCAGTGGCGGACATACCCAGATCGTATTCTGTAAAAGTTATGTGGAAATGGAAGTCATCGGTGAAACCATTGATGATGCCGCGGGTGAGGCCTATGATAAATCAGCAAAGTTATTGGGACTGCCCTACCCCGGTGGTCCGTTGATCGATCAATATGCAGCCCTTGGAGATCAACATCGATTTCAATTCGCAGAACCACAGATCCCCGGACTTGATTTCAGTTTCAGTGGCGTGAAAACATCGATCTTATATTTCCTTCAACAACAGCGAGCAGCAGATCCCGAATTCATCGAAAAAAACCTGAACGATCTTTGTGCGTCTATTCAATACCGCATCAACAGCATCCTGCTCCATAAAATGAAAAAGGCCGCACAACAAACCGGTATTAAAGCGCTCTGCCTGGCTGGTGGTGTGTCTGCCAATAAAGGGCTTCGGGCCAGTTTTATATCGATGGGGGAAAAAATGGGATGGGATACCTATATCCCAGCATTTGAATACTGTACAGATAATGCGGCAATGATCGCCATCACAGCTTATCATAAATACCTGGCGGGCCAATTTAGTGGACTGGATATCTCCCCTTCTGCCCGATGAATACGTATTTCCAATTCAAACAATTTACGGTACACCAGGAACACTGCGCGATGAAGGTGAGTACGGATGCATGTTTGTTTGGGGCGTGGTTGGCTCAGAGAGGCATTGGGCATAGGGCATTGGACATTGGTGGCGGTACTGGATTATTGAGCCTGATGCTTGCACAAGCAAGTACACTCTACATTGACGCGATAGAATTGGAACAGGATTGCTTTGCGCAAATGAAAAAAAATATTCATGCAAGTCCCTGGGCTGAAAAGATCTCTTGCCTTGAAGGCGATGTTCGTCATTTTCCATTTACAAGCAGATACGACTTGATCTTTTCCAATCCACCTTTTTATGAAAAACAACTCCCCTCACCCAATCCATCCATCAATACTGCCATGCACAGCAGTATGCTGAAACTGAAAGAACTGCTGCAAAAAGTTTCTTTGTTGTTGACTGAAGATGGATCCTTCGCCATACTCATGCCTTACTACCGTCATGAAGAATTGATCAAAACAGCATTGCTTACAGGACTGCATGCACAGGAAATATGCTTTGCACGTCACAGTCCAGAACATCCATGGTATAGAACGATGGTAATCTTCGGAAAATCAGCAGCAGATGTAACAGAAACATCAATAGACATCAGGGACACAGCGGGAGGATATAGCCAGGCATTTAGTATACTAATGAAAGATTACTACCTAAACCCTCACCCTTAATCCTCACCCTTAATCCTCCCCCTATCTCCCCCCGTATTCTCTCATATACGCAAAGTGCTCCGTGATCTCGCCCTGCTTCACCATTGTTGCCCTGCGAATGATATCGCCTCCTGGTTCGAGACCAAGCAGATCCGGAAAAACAAACTTGATCAGTTGCTCACCGAAATATCGCGAAGCATCCCTGGGCAATTCATTGGGTAGATTTCCTACAGCCACTACATCGATACTTCCTTCTTGAAATGCAGGCGTCTTCGTGAATGTATGCCGGTCTACGCCATACACCGGATCCTGGATGGTTTGGTCGCCCAGGTTAATGGGTACCGATCCATTGGCATCATCGGTGATATCTGAAATCGTCTGAATGCGGAAGGAAGGATCCCTCACATCCTCTTTATTGAATAGCCTGGGAATATCGTGATCCCAATACACGCCATTCATGAGGATATCGGTTTCTGCAGTGTAAGGTCCAAATTTTGAAATATAGTCCGAAGGGTGATGATGAAAATCTTCCCGGTTATACTTTCCCGTTAGTTTATGTGCGTAGAGGTCGGCACCCTTCAATTGTACATATACCGGATACGGAAATTTCCTGGAGAGGTATTCATCAGGCTCCACTTCATGCAGACCGAGAAGGTTCATGATTTCCAGTACGCCGTGGGCCACGCGTCCAGATCCCGTAACGGCTACTTTGATATTTGGCAATTTGAGACCGAAATATGTGTGAATGAGTTCGCGAAAACTCTTGCTTTGGTACACCCGTCCCAATGGATAGGCACCCGTTCTTTTTCCATAGGCCCAGATACCGTTATGCGCACCTACGATGCCGGCGAAAAATCCAAATCCGATGATGCGTGTGCCGTCCTCGTGCTCCAGGCACTCATAATCAATCATTGTGATCTTTTTCTCCAGCATGGTGCGAAACAATTGCTGGTTAAAAGGCTGTAGCTTCTTTGTATGGGAGAAGAAAAGATAGGTTTTGCCAGGAATCAGACTGGCGGCCGGCACTTCCTTGATGCCGAGCAGGATATCACAGTGGTCCATGGTGTCTGCGAGTTCAACGCCGGCAGAAGCATATTCACGGTCAGCGAAACAACGGTCTGGGCTTCGTTGTGCGAAGATCCGGATGTCTGTGCCGTTCTTAAGGATCCACTTGCATTGTGCTGGTGTCAGCGCCACGCGGTTGTCGCTCGGAATCTTTTCCTCGCGAATGAGACCA